>JANMYG010000540.1:0-17965 GCA_031381865.1 Betaproteobacteria bacterium
GAGGTCTGGTCGAACTTCTGGATCTCGGCCATGATCAAATCGGTTTCCGCCGGCTTGGTATGCGTGATGTAGATCGGATAGTTCTGGTCCTTCGCAATGCAATCGAGCTCTTCGGCAAGCACTACCGGCGAAAGATGCAAACTGAGTTTGGCGAGATCCTTCTCGCGATTGCTGAACGCCGTTTCGATCACCAGCATCGCCACATTGAGTTGGTTGACCCGGCTCCAGAACGCCGGGTTGCGCTCGGTGTCACCCGAGAAGACCCAGCACCCGGTGCCGGCAGTGATTGCATAACCGACCGCTGGAACCGTATGCACCGCCGGAAGAACCTCCAGCAGCTTGCGATTGATCTGCAATGTCTGACCCGTATGGATCTCGTGAAAACTGATGAATGGCGCCTCTGGCGTGGGAATCCGGCTGAAATCCGGCCAGATCACGTCGTTGAAGATATGGTCCTTCAATGCCGAGATGGTTCCGGCCAGCGCATGGATCTGCAACGGCTGGCGGCGCCGCGCCGCCACCGCGTCAACCATCAGCGGCAGCGCGGCAACATGGTCAAGGTGCGAGTGGGTCAGGAACACGTGATCGACACCACGCATCTCGTCCAGCGTCAGGTCCCCCACTCCGGTACCTGCATCGATGAGGATGTCGCCGTCAATCAGGAAGGACGTAGTTCGGCAGTCTTTGGCGATTGCGCCAGAGCAGCCCAACACACGCACTTTCATTGCGACCCCTTACTTCGTTTCGAAATTCGTCGCTCCGTCCCACTCAAGATCAAATGGAAGCAGCCGCATGGAGGCTACACGATCCGAATAGAGGTGGTAAAGGTATTTTTTGGCATTCATCCGCAGCAAATTCATCATCAGCAAATCGCACTGATCCCAGTCCTGCGCGCGATACGCCTTGAGAAATGCACCCCAGGCTTTCAGTTCAGCCTCGGTTTCCGCACCGATGCGGTTCGCGGGAGCAACCGGCCAAAAAATGGCGACCGCCTGGTCCTTTCCCTTGACCCGGACCCGGTCCAATTCCTGCCAACCAAAATCGGGCGCCAGCTTGCGTGCAGCTTCGCTGACAACGATATCGACCCCGTACACCTTGGAGAGACCTTCCAGTCGCGACCCAAGATTGACCGCATCACCGATCACGGTGTAGCTGCGCCGGATATTCGAGCCCATGTCGCCCACGCACATGTTGCCGGTGTTGACGCCGATGCCGATGCCGATTTCCGGGATGCCCTTGGCACGATGCTCCTCGTTGATACCCCGAACCGCGTTGGCCATTTCCATGGCGGACTTGACGGCGAGGTGCGCATGCTCGGGCGTCTCGACCGGAGCGCCCCAGAACGCCATGACGCAGTCCCCCATGTACTTGTCGATGGTGCCGCGATTCGCCCGAATGATCCCGGTCAAACGGGTAAACACGCCATTCAGCAGCGACTGCAACTGGAGCGGTTCCATCTGCTCCGACATCTTGGTAAACCCACGCATGTCACAGAACATCACCGTCATCTGACGGTTGGTGGCCTGCATGCTGTAGCTGTCAGGGTCCTTGACCATTTCATCCACAAGTTCGGGCGGCACATAGGTACCAAACAAGTGGGCCAACTCGCGCTTGGACCGGCTTTCCACGAAATAGCCATAACTCATATTGAGGGCGAACGCCATGCTGGCCATCACCAGCGCGCCGGCCAGCGGCAGCACCAGCCCGTATGCAAGGTAGAGCCAGGTATTCAAGACGCCGAGAGCGGCAACCACCACCACGCTCAGAATCACTGCGCGCGTTGCCGTCACCAATGGCAGGGCAAACGCCAGCACCAGCCCGGCAAACGTCAGCACCACCACCTCATAACCAATGGCGTAGTCCGGCTTGACCAGGATCTTTCCATCCAGCAGCCCCGATATCACATTGGCATGGGCTTCGACACCGGGATAGATCTCACTCACAGGAGTCACTCGCAGGTCCTGCAATCCGGGCGCTGTGGTACCCACCAGCACGATCTTGTCTTTCAATTGGCCGGCCGGAATCGCCTTGGACAAGAGGTCCGAGGCAGAGACATAGCGGAACGACCCGCCGTTGGGGCCGCCAAACCCCCGAAACGGAACCAGCGAGGACACGCGCTCGTCCACCGGTATCGCGAGGGTCTTGTTGCCCAGTTTCAACTGGATGCTTTCAAGGCCCTGGTAACTCCGGGCGAGGAATCGCTCTTTGGGGAAACCGGGCACCACGGTCGGCGACCCAGCCAACATTCGAAACATGGCCAGTGACAGCGACTCGTAGTATTGCCCCTTGAACTCGGCGATCAGGGGCAATGACCGCACAACGCCATCGCTCTCGGCGATCGGATTGAAATGCCCGGCCATTGGCGCAGCGCGTGCAATCTGCGCAATATTTGCCCCGTAGCCGTTCCAGGTGGTAAAGGTGATCGGCCGCCCCTGCAGGGCGTCCTTCCCCATCACCGGCGCCGGCAAGACGCCCGAGGTACGACCGTCACGGTCGCTGGTGAGGTAGTAACCCATCACCACGGGGCGTTTTTCGAGCGATTTGGCAAACATGGCGTCGTAGTCCAGCGACGCCTGCAGTTGCCGCAACTTCTCTACAAAACCGGCTTGATCGCGCAATTCCTTTTGCGCCAGTTCATTGAGCCTTTTCAGGCCGGAACTTTCGTCGGCTTCAGCAAAGACGACGTCGAATCCCAGTATCGCGATCTTCTGCCGATCGAACAGTTCGTCCGTCAAATCGCTGAGCCGGTTGCGGCCCCACGGCCACCTTCCAACCTCGGCGAGGCTCTTTTCGTCGATGTCGACAATGACGATCCGCTCGTCCAGCGTCTTTGGCATGGTTGCCTTCAGACGCGCGTCGAAAATGAAGTTGTCGAGCCGGTCCAGCACGCCAAGCCGCACAGCGCCGACGGCATGCAGCAGAGCAAAAATCAGCGGAAGTAATGTAACGGCTATGCGGGGCCAATGCCTCTGCAGCGATCCTAGTGATCCCATGCCACCCCGCTGATTGACTGCCTGGTGAGCCTGAGATGTTTACGGTCCGACCGAGAACAACTCAGGTTTGAACAAATTGCATCTGGGTCCCAGCCAACTCGATCAAGTCTCCGTTCTTCAAGGAAACAGGGTCGGTTCCGATTGGCGCGCCGTTGAGCGACGGATTTCCGGCGCCCTCGACATGGTGCACCACGAAACCGTGCTGTCGTTTGGTGATTGCGGCAACCGCAACGCCGGGTTTGCCGATCGTTGTGACCACTTTGGTCAATGGCACTTCGCGGCCAGACGCAGCGCCCGAAAGCACCTTGATCGATGCCTGCGACTGTGAAGACGCAACCGCCGGCGCACGGGGAGCCAACACGCCAGGTACCGATGGCTGCGGGGAAGCCTGCGGCGGCGCCATGCCACCGGGGCCGGACTTCACCATCATGGTCTTCTCGAATCCGTCTGCGCCAACCTCGCTCACGAATTTGATCTTGTATTTTCCAACCTCGACCGTGTCACCGTTATGAAGTTGCTGCTTCTTGGCGGCCTTGCCATTGATGTACGTGCCGTTCGTGCTGTTGAGATCCTCGATGAACACGTCATTGCCGGTCATCTGAAAGACGGCGTGCTCACCGCTGATGGCCAAGTTATCGATGACGACGTCGTTGTACGGCCGACGGCCCAAGGTAGTCCTGTCTTTCGTCAGCTGAACTTCCTTGATGACTACACCATCGATCGATACGATCATTTTCGGCATGACCGACTCCTGTTCCTGTAACTGGTTTTCGAGATATTCATGTGCATGCTATTTCCCTAACAATCTGGAGATCAACCCGCGCTTTTCCGAAGCTGCGTCAGCCTGCACCAACAGTACGGAAATGTTATCGCGGCCACCACGCTCGTTGGCCGCAACGACGAGGGCGTCTGCAATTTGCTCCATCGGGATGGAACCCCTAAGGATACTTGCTATTTCTGCATCGTCAACCATGTCCGAAAGTCCGTCAGAACACATCAGATAACAGTCTCCGGCCTCGACAACATGGTCATGGAGTTCCAGCATGACCGCGTCTTCAACACCCAGCGCGCGGGTGACCAGATTCTTGATCGAAGAGCTCGAGGCCTGCTCCTGCGTGATGAGGCCGGCGTCGATTTGCTCCTGCAGCAACGAGTGGTCCTTGGTAATCTGGGTCAGCTCGCCAGCGCGCAAACGGTAGCAACGGGAGTCTCCAATGTGGCCGAGGACCAGTTTGGTGCCGTGAAACACGCCGACGACCAGCGTTGTACCCATACCGGAATACTGCGGATTCGAACCGGAGGCGTTGAATATGGACCGGTTCGCGTTGTCGACACAGATTTCCAGGGCGCGCCGGATTTCCTTGATCTTGGCGTGTTTGCCGGCCTCGGACAACCACCGGGCCATCTCCGACTTGATAAATGCGGTCGCCATCCCGCTGGCGATTTCCCCTGCGTTGTAACCGCCCATGCCATCGGCAAGCACACACAACTGGGTAACGTCATCAACTGCCACGGCGTCTTCGTTGTTCTCCCTGGCACGGCCCGGATCCGTTCTCGTACAAAACGTGTAATTCATTATGTGATCAGGCTCATATCTCAACATCCGGGACCGTGGTCGCCGCCGGTGGCGACCGGCCCGCAGCGCCGGGTTTGTACACCTCGGTCTTCTCGAAGTCCGGGTTTTGCTTGTCGGCAGCCGGCGCCTGGTGCACCGCCGTCTTCTCGAAATCGACGGCGGCCGGCGCAGCTGCCGTGAACACCGCCGTCTTTTCGTGCGCGGGCGCCACCGTTGCTGCAGGCGAACCAGCCGTCGTCGCCATCGTAGCAGCAGACGGTGCGCCACCCGACATTTCGGCCAGGACGGAACGCAGGTCGCCCGCGAACGAATCGCCGTCCTGGTATCGCGTCTCAGGCCGTTTGCTCAGCGCAAGCGCCACCACGTTGGCAAGGCTTTCGGGAAGGTCCTTGCGAATCATGCGAACGTCGGGGGCCTCCTCGTTGGCGATCTTGTACATCAACTCCGCCATGGACTCGCCTCGAAACGGCAACACGCCGGTCAGCAGCTGAAACAGCATCACGCCGAGCGAATACAGGTCCGACCTGCCGTCGACCTTCTTGCCGGCTAGCTGCTCTGGCGACATGAAGCTCGGTGTTCCCAGCACCAGTCCGGTTTTGGTCTTGCTCGAGTCCGTGATCCGTGCAATCCCGAAGTCGGTAACCTTGACCGTGTCAGTGTCAAGCTCGTACATGATGTTGGCCGGCTTGATGTCCCGATGCACAACATTCTGCTTGTGCGCGTAGGCAAGGGCCTCCGCCACCCGCGCCACAATCGACAACACCTTGGGCACTGGCAGCAGCTTGCCATCCTTGCAAAAGTCGAGCAGGTCCTTGCCCTTGAGGAACTCCATCGCGATATACGCGAGGTCGTGTTCTTCACCGGCGTCGAAGATTGTCACGATGTTCTGGTGCTGCAGGCGCCCGGCCGTTTCTGCCTCCCGGAAAAACCGTTCGCGCGCGTCGACCAGTTCATCACCTGAAAACTCCTGGCTCAAGGCCATGGTCTTGATCGCCACGACACGCCCGATCTTCGGGTCCTTGCCGAGATAGACCACACCCATCGCGCCCTTGCCCAGTTCCTTGTCAACCTGGTATCGGCCCAACATGGGCTTTTCAACCGCACCACCATCGAGCAGCATCGTCCCGCCCGGATGTGCGCCACTGCCGCCCAACATGACCGTTTCCGACAGATTCTTGGCGCGATTCAACTTCGACTGCAGGTCCTTGTAGTCCTTGTCGTAGCTGGCCATGTGCTGGTACACGGCCTCGGCCTTGTTGAACTGGCGTTTGCGCTCAAAATCGAGCGCGAGGTTGTACATGTTGCCCATTACGGCGTCGCCCATCGGGACACGCCGGAATCTGTCGAACGCCATGTCGAGCTGGCCCTGACCTTGCAGCGCCAGACCCATCATCCGGTTGGTTTCAGCGGACTCCTCGTCCGATTTGAGCTTGCCGGCCTCGGTCACGAGGAACCGCTTGGTCGTCAACGCGAGGTGCCCGATGGCCAGCAGGACGGCGGGAAGAACCATCTTCACCCATGTCGCGCCACCAGACAAAAGGCCGAACTCGATACTCAGCATCCCCGCGAACAATACCAGCGTGATGAGCGCTGCGGATCCGGCCGACAAGCGCGGAAGCAATGCAATGACATACGCCGCCACCAGCAGGAACATCGCGAACGTGGCCCAGACGCCCCAGCCCGGCTGCACGATGAAGTGCTCGCTCAATATGCTGGACGTGATGTGCGCTATGGTCTCCGCCGGGGACAACCCGGCATAACCCGGCACCGGAAAAGTCACACCCACGCCTGCCGCGGTCGCACCGATGATCACAATCTTGTCGGCGTATTTCGATGCCGGAATCTTGCCGGTCAGGACGTCGTAGAACGAGTCGACGGCAAATGGCGGCCGACCATCACGTCCCTTGTAAAACTGCGGCAGCATCAACGCAGATTCGTCGGTTTTGACACGCAGCTTGCCGATTTGCACCGAATCCCCGACGTTGAGTTTGATGTCGCTCGAGCCCAGGTTGAGGCTCTTCAGCGCGGCCAGCAGCGCCATGGAAGGCACCGCATTGCCGTAATAATTGACGAGCAGCGGCTCCTGGCGGACCGCGCCATCAACGTCCTGCAACTGGTTCAGGTGTCCGATGCCGGCGGCCGCCATACCGATCACCTCGATCGGCTGCTGCCCACTTACCGCGGGATAGGAAAAGCCGTTTTTTTCGCTGATGGCACTTTTCAGGGCATAGGCGGGAAGGGGTTTGTCGGGGTTGCCTTGGGGTTCGCCGAGCGAAAATACCGAGGGCACCAAAACATTCCCCGCCTTTTGCATACTGGCTGCAAGCGTCGCATCGGTGTCGAGCGCAGATTCGGCCTCCGCGATCACCTTGTTCAACTCTGCGTTGCTGGCCGCCTGGTCAGTGCCGGCCTCGCCTGGCCGCATCAGCCTTTTCATCTTGCGGATGAAGCTCAAGCCGCGATCCACCTGCGGTTCGATAAAGAACACGGTATGAACAATTGTCTTCGCCTGCGCTGCGGAAAGCTGGTCGATCAGCTTCGCGTGGATGTCCCTGGACCAGGGCCAACGGCCGATATTGGCCACGCTCTGGTCGTCAATGGCGATGATGGCGACGCGGTCGGAAGGCTGGCGCGATGTGCTGGTGCTGGCGAAATCGTAAAAACGGCGCTCCAGCGTTCCGATCAAATCGGTGGCCTGGTTCAGGAGCACGACCGCGACCACGATGAGCGCCCCGGCAAACCAATCAGCCCGCCAGAACTGACCTCTACTTATTGATGATTTAGTTGGCACGTTCTGACCCTACCCATAAATTTGGCCCGACTTCGCCCGACGCGCGTGACCCAAAACAGTCCAAGTCGCTCAAATTGCGATGCGAGGAAGGTACGTTAGCAGACACTGCTGTGGCCGACAAGGGACTTGTTCATCCCAACTTGTCGTTTTTTTGCCAATCGCGAACCGGCGCGCAACTCGTGCGCCGGCAAGTCAAAAACACCTGCGTTTGCCGCGGGAGCGGGCCACCGAACAGCTGCAACGGGCCGATCAGCCGACGGGCGTGCGGCCCCGGTCCGCAATCAGGCCGAGTGGCGCTGGCGCATCCACCTGCCCAGCCCGACCACCAATGCCGCGCCGGCCGCGGCCGCAACGTAATGGACCCAGGTCTGGCCGGCGAGGAAAGGCTTGAGCGCGACGTCGCTGGCAATCGTTTCGCCGCCAACCCAGCCGATCAGTCCCGCGCCAAAGGTGACGATGACGGGATAACGCGACATCAGTTTGATCATCAGGGTGCTGCCAAAAACAACCAGCGGAATGCTGATAGCCAAACCCAATACCAGCAGCACCATGCTTCCCTTGGCGGCTGCCGCAACGGCGATCACGTTGTCCAGACTCATGACAAGGTCTGCGATCAGGATCGTGCGGACCGCGGCCATCAGACCTCCCTGCTGCTTGGTTTCGCCGTCGCCGTCGTCCTCGTCACTCAACAACTGGACGCCGATCCACAACAGCAGCAGCCCGCCAATGATCTGCAGGTAGGACATCTCTAGCAGCTTGGCGGCGACTACCGTCAGCGCAATGCGCAGCACCACCGCCGCACCGGAGCCAAAGAATACCGCCTTGCGTTGTTGTTCTCGCGGCAAGGAACGCGCCGCAAGCGCGATCACCACCGCGTTGTCTCCCGACAGGATGATGTTGATCCAGATTATCTTGACCAGGCCGATCCAGAACTCGGCGCTTTGCAACATCTCCATCGACACGTCTCCGCTATTGTGGGTTGGAGAGACACCCGCAGAACCATCGGGCCACGCGTCTCATCTTGGCTGTCGGAGTTTAGCGAACCCGCGGGCGCGCTGATGTGCGTAGTAACGCTTACAGGCTGGCCTTGAGCAGCTTGGCCATTTCGGACGGATTACGCGTGACCTTGAAGCCGCATTCCTCCATCACCTCGAGCTTGGCCTGGGCCGTGTCGGCGCCGCCGGAAATCAGCGCCCCGGCATGTCCCATCCGCTTGCCGGCTGGCGCAGTGACGCCCGCGATGAATCCGACCACCGGCTTCTTCATGTTGGCCTTGCACCAGCGCGCGGCCTCGGCCTCGTCCGGGCCGCCGATTTCACCGATCATGATGACTGCGTCCGTATCCGGGTCGTCGTTGAACAGCTGCATGATGTCGATGTGTTTTAGGCCGTTGATCGGATCGCCGCCGATCCCTACCGCGCTGGACTGGCCCAAGCCGATCTCGGTGAGCTGCGCCACGGCCTCGTAGGTCAAGGTGCCGGAGCGGCTGACGACCCCGATCCGGCCCTTGCGATGGATATGACCAGGCATGATGCCGATCTTTATTTCTTCCGGCGTGATCAGTCCCGGGCAGTTGGGGCCGAGCAGCAAGGTGTTCTTCCCGCCCGCCGCAACCCGGGCGCGCATCCTGTTGCGCACCTCGAGCATGTCGCGCACCGGTATGCCCTCGGTGATGCAGATCGCCAGGTCGAGCTCCGCTTCCACTGCCTCCCAAATGGCCGCGGCGGCACCGGCCGGTGGCACGTAGATCACCGACACGGTCGCGCCGGTCTGCGCCGCCGCCTCCCTGACAGACGCAAAAATCGGAATTCCGAACACCGACTCGCCCGCCTTCTTGGGGTTCACGCCCGCGACAAAGCAGTTCTTGCCATTGGCGTATTCCTGGCACTTCTCGGTGTGGAACTGACCGGTCTTCCCTGTGATGCCCTGGGTGATGACCTTGGTGCTTTTGTTGATCAGAATACTCACTTGAACTCCTTCACCACAAGGACACGGAGGCGCCGGGCAGTCGCCGCTGCCGCTCTCCTTGCCGCCATGGCATGTTGGTTAACCCCGAATCGCAACTATTGAACCGCCGCGACAACCCGTTGCGCAGCCTCGGCCATGGTGTCGGCACTGATGATCGGCAAGCCCGATTCCGCCAGCATCTTCTTGCCCAGGTCTTCGTTGGTTCCCTTCATGCGGACCACCAGCGGCACACTGAGGTTGGTGGCCCGGCACGCGGTGATCACACCGGTGGCAATGGTGTCGCACTTCATGATGCCGCCAAAGATGTTCACCAATATCGCTTTGACCTTGGGGTTCTTCAGCATGATCTTGAACGCCTCGGTCACTTTCTCGGGGGTGGCGCCGCCGCCCACATCGAGGAAATTGGCCGGCTCGGCGCCATACAGCTTGATCGTGTCCATGGTCGCCATGGCCAGCCCGGCGCCGTTGACCAGGCAGCCGATGCTGCCGTCCAGACTGATGTAGGCCAGATCGAACTTGCTCGCCTCGACTTCGGCCGGGTCTTCTTCATCCAGGTCGCGGTAGGCGACGATCTCGCTCTGGCGAAACAGGGCGTTGGCGTCGAAGTTGAACTTCGCGTCAAGCGCCTTGATGTTGCCATTGCCTTCAAGAATCAGCGGGTTGATCTCGACCAGCGAGGCATCGGTCTCCATGTAGCACTTGTAGAGCTTCTGCAACACGTCGATGCATTGCGCCGTCGACCCGGGCGGTACGCTGATGCCGTTGGCGAGTTCGCGCGCCTGCGCCTCGGTCAAGCCGAGCGCCGGGTCGACGAACACCTTGATGATTTTTTCCGGCGTATCGTGCGCGACTTCCTCAATATTCATTCCGCCTTCGGACGAGGCCATCAGCGCGACGCGTTGTGTCGCGCGGTCGGTGACCACCGACACGTAATACTCCTTGCGGATATCCGCGCCGTCTTCGATCAGCAGGCGGCGCACTTTTTGTCCCAGTGGGCCGGTCTGGTGCGTCACCAGCTGCATGCCGAGAATCTCGCCGGCCAGCTTCCTGACTTCGTCGATCGAACGCGCAAGCTTGACGCCACCGCCCTTACCGCGCCCGCCGGCATGGATCTGGGCCTTGACTACCCATACCGGGCCGCCGAGTTTCTGCGCTGCCTCGACCGCCTCCTGCACCGTGAATGCCGCGATGCCGCGTGGCACTGGGACTCCGAACTTGCGCAAGATTTCCTTGCCTTGGTACTCGTGAATCTTCATGAGGTCTCTCTGGGGATTGGAAAAAACCCGCCGGACTGGCAAATCTGCTGATCGACAGCCGGGTGCGGACATCGCAGGCGCCAAATGTATCATGCTGCAATGCACCAAACTGTGGGCAAACTTACAGGCAGCAGGGGCGCAAACCAAGGAGCGGGCAAGACCATGGCCAAAGTATTCATTGATGGCGAAGCCGGTACCACGGGCCTGCAAATCCGCGAGCGACTGGCGCACATGAGCGGCGTCGAAGTCGTGAGCATCGCGCCGGAGTTGCGCAAGGACCTGGCCGCGAAGCGCGCGTTGATGGCGCAGGTCGACCTCGTCGTACTGTGCCTGCATGACGCGGCGGCGATCGAATCGGTCGCAATGGTGGACGAGCTGGCGCGCAGTTCCGGGACGCCTGGCCCCAAGATCATCGACGCGTCGACGGCGCACCGCACGGCGCCGGGCTGGGTGTTCGGATTCCCGGAGTTGGCCGTTGATCAGAGTGCGGCCATTGCGAATGCCTGGCGCGTTTCCAACCCGGGCTGTTATGCCACCGGCGCGATCGCGTTGATTCGACCCCTGGTGGATGCCGGCCTGATCCCGCGCGACGCGGCACTCACATTGCCTGCCATCAGTGGTTACTCGGGCGGTGGGCGCACGATGATCGAGGCCTATGAAACCGGGGTGGCGCCGGCCTATGAAGTGTATGGGCTGGGGCTGAAGCACAAACACGTTCCAGAAATCATGCGGTACACCGGCCTGACCCGGCGGCCGCTGTTCATTCCATCGGTCGGCAATTTCAAGCAAGGCATGCTGGTGCAGTTGCCGCTTCACCTTGACCTGCTGCCTGGCAAGCCGAGCGCACAGGATTTGCACGAAGTATTGGCCCGGCACTACCACGGCCGCGAATGGGTCAGCGTGGCGCCGGCGGGGACGGACGGCAAGCTCGATGCGGTGGCTTTGCAGGACACCGACAGCATGGAGTTGCGCGTGTTCGCAAACCACAACGCCGAGGACGGATTCCACCACGCCGTGCTCATCGCCCGCCTGGACAACCTGGGCAAGGGTGCGAGCGGCGCCGCAGTCCAGAACCTCCGATTGATGCTGGGTCGGTAGGTTGGCCGGCCGGTCGCGGCGGCGCGGCGCTGGTCGGGGCGGCGATCAGCCGGCCAGACGGCAGCACTGCCCTGGCAAGCACTGTCGAGCCGGTTCGGACCGCGCTGTCTGGATGTGCCGGCCACGCTGAGCGCGCGGCCCGGTCTTCAATCAGGTTCGTCTTCCGGGTCCTTGGGGCCGCCCGAAACCACGCGTCGAATCGTGTCGGTGCTGAATCCGCGCGCGGCGAGAAAACGGATCTGCCGGCCGCGCTCGGCGGCGCTGGTAGCCTGCGGCGCATCGGCCGCGGGCGGCGATGGCCCGAACTTCTTGCGCCATGCCGCGCGCGCCCGCTCGGTTTCGGTCTTCCGCAACCCAGCCACGGCTTCCTTCACCGCATCTGCGTCGAGCCCCTTGCTTTGTAGTTCCTGCTGGATGCGCGCGGCTCCGAGCTTCGCCGCCCGGCGGTGAACCAGCGACTCGAGCACCCGGCGCTCGTCGATAAAACCCTTGGCCTGCAGCTCATCTAACGCCCGGGCCAACTCGCCCGGCGGCGCTTCGTGGTGCTTGAGCTTGCGCTCGAGCTCGGCGCGGGAATATTCACGCCCGCTGAGCAGGCGCAAGGCGCGGCCCTTGAGGGAAGGCGGGGGCAATGGCATGCCACAAGTCCTGTCGATGGCGCAGAGCGGTGCACCCCGGGGCGGGCGGTGGCGGCCTACTCGGCCTTCTTGCCGGAGTTCTTCGGCTTCGCTTCGGAGTCGAGCGCCTCCGGCAGCAACGGGATGCCAAGCGATTCACGCACCTTGTTTTCTATCTCGCGCGAAAGTTCGGGATTCTCGCGCAGGAATTCGCGGGCGTTGTCGCGGCCCTGGCCGATCTTCTCGCCGTTATAGGCGTACCAGGCACCGGACTTGTCCAATATGTGCGCGTCCACACCCATGTCGATGATTTCGCCGTGGCGGCTGATGCCCTCGCCAAACAGGATATCGAATTCGGCGGTCTTGAAAGGCGGCGCCACCTTGTTCTTGACCACCTTGACCTTGGTCTCGTTGCCGATCGCGTCGTCGCCCTTCTTGATCGTGCCGGTACGGCGGATATCGAGCCGGACCGAGGCGTAGAACTTGAGCGCATTGCCACCGGTCGTGGTTTCGGGGCTGCCGAACATCACGCCGATCTTCATGCGGATCTGGTTGATGAAGATCACCATGCAATTGGTCTTCTTGATGTGGGCCGTCAGTTTGCGCAGTGCCTGGCTCATCAGCCTGGCCTGCAGGCCGGGCAACGAGTCGCCCATCTCGCCTTCGAGTTCGGCTTTGGGCGTCAGCGCCGCGACCGAGTCGATGACGATCAGGTCGACCGCCCCCGAGCGCACCAGCGAGTCCACGATCTCCAGCGCCTGCTCGCCCGTGTCGGGCTGGCTGATCAGCAGGTCCTGCAGGTTCACCCCCAGCTTCTGGGCGTACTGGATGTCCAGCGCGTGCTCGGCGTCCACAAATGCGCACTGCCCGCCGGTCTTCTGCATCTCGGCGATCGCCTGCAAGGTCAAGGTCGTCTTGCCGGACGACTCCGGACCGTAAATCTCGATCACGCGGCCACGCGGCAATCCACCGACACCCAGCGCGATATCGAGTCCGAGCGACCCGGTGGACACCACCTGGATGTCTTCGATCACCTCACCCTCGCCCAGACGCATGATGGTGCCTTTGCCAAACTGTTTCTCGATTTGGGCCAGTGCAACTTGTAATGCCTTGGCTTTTTCGCTGCTGGCTGCGGTAACGGCTCTGACTGCGGTGTCCATGAAAATCTCCTTAAGAATCAATTGCTTATCCCGACACATCGTCTGTCATTAACAACAGGCTGGATGCTTGAACAGTAGTTTAAGGCTGATCGTATAAACAAGTAAACAGAATTTTTAGTCAATTTGATTTACTATAAACGCCATGCCCGAATCCACCAGCCAAGACCAGTGGCGTGAAACACATCTGGGCCGACTGCTGGCAATGGCGTCACGTCGATTCGACACGCGGGTGTTGAGCGCGATGGCGCAGGACGACGACCTGGGGCTGGCGCTGGCCAACCTGGCAGCCCGGGGAAATTTGACCGCATCCCACGTGCATATCACGCGCCACCTGCCACGCGCCGGATGCAGCCTGACCGAACTCGCTGCACGGGCGGGCATCACCAAGCAGGCGATGGGCAAGCTGGTCGACCAGTGTGTCGCCTGGGATCTGGTCCACCGGTTGCCGGACCCGCGCGACGCGCGTTCGATCCGGGTCGTGTTCACCGCAGCCGGCCTGCAATGGCTCGACGCCTACCGGCTGGCGGTGCAGCAGGCGCAAGCCGAGTTTGCGCTGGCGGTCGGCGCCGAAGTAGCCACCGTCGTCCACCTGGGCCTGGAGGCCTACATCGCCTGAGCCGCGAGCTGTCGGGGCCGCGACCAAAGTCTAGAATCGGCAGGCGACACGCGCCGGCCGCGCAGAAACAGCCCCGCCAACAGGAGACAGCCATGCGTATTCTGATCGCCGAAGATGACCGGGTATTGGCCGACGGCCTGCTGCGCGCGCTGCGCGGCACCGGAGCGGCGGTGGACCATGTCGCCAGCGGCAGCGAGGCCGACGCGGCGTTGATGACCAACAAGGAATTCGACCTGCTGATCCTGGACCTGGGCCTGCCCAAGATGCATGGCCTGGAAGTGCTGCGCAAGCTGCGTGCGCACGGCTCCTCGCTTCCGGTGCTGATCCTCACCGCCGCGGACAGCGTTGACGAGCGCGTCAAGGGGCTCGATTACGGCGCCGACGATTACATGGCCAAACCATTCAGTTTGCAGGAGCTCGAAGCGCGCGTGCGCGCACTGGTGCGCCGGCGCATGGGCAGCGCCAGCGACAGCATCAGGCACGGGCCGCTGGTGTACGACCAGGCCGGCCGGGTGGCGACGATCGACGGCAAGATGATCGACCTGTCAGCGCGCGAGCTGGGTCTGCTGGAGGTGTTGTTGCAGCGCGCCGGGCGCATGGTGAGCAAGGACCAGCTGGTGGAGCGGCTGTGCGAGTGGGGTGAAGAGGTGAGCAACAACGCGATCGAGGTCTACATCCACCGCCTGCGCAAGAAGATCGAAAAAGGGCCGATCCGCATCGCCACCGTGCGCGGCCTCGGTTATTGCCTTGAAAAGATTCCTGGCTGACGCCGCCGCGCGCCGGCACCGCGCCCCGAACACCTGATGAAGCCGCTCCAGCGCGAGCAGCGCTCGCTGTTCAGCGAGATCCTGGACTGGATGCTCACGCCGTTGCTGTTGTTGTGGCCGATCAGCCTGGTGATGACCTGGCTGGTGGCCCAGGGCGTGGCGGGCAAGCCGTTCGACCGGGCGCTGGAATACAACGTCGGTGAACTGGCACACCTGGTGGTCGTCAAAAACCGCCAGGTGCAGTTCAACCTGCCCCTGCCGGCGCGCCAGCTGCTGCGCGCAGACGAATCGGACACCGTTTACTACCAGGTGCTTGGCGCGCGCGGGGAGTACCTCAGCGGCGAGCGCGACCTGCCGCTGCCCGAGGACGACGAGGCGCCATTTTTTGGTGAGGTGCGCATGCGCGAGGCCGAGTACCGCGGCAACGACATCAAGATCGCCTACACCTGGGTCAAGCTGGATCTGCCGGGCGCCAAGCCGGCGCTGGTCCAGGTGGCCGAGACCATGGACAAGCGCGCGGTGCTGGCGACCGAGATCGTCAAGGGTGTGATGCTGCAGCAATACGTGATCCTGCCGCTTGCGGTGTTGCTGGTATGGCTCGGCTTGGCGTATGCGATCAAGCCGCTGAACCAGCTCGAGGAACGCATCCGCGCGCGCAAGCCGGACGACCTCAGCCCGCTGGATGAAAACTCGATACCGCTCGAAGTCGCTCCGCTGGTGGCCTCCGTCAACGACCTGCTGCTGCGCCTGAAAAGCTCGATCAGCCACCAGAAGCGTTTCCTCGCCGATGCCGCGCACCAGCTCAAGACTCCGCTGGCGGGACTGCGCATGCAGGCCGACCTGGCGCAGCGCGAAGGCGCGAGCGCCGACGAGCTCAAGCAATCGTTGCGCCAGATCGGGACCGCCAGCATGCGCGCCACCCACACCGTCAACCAGCTGCTGGCGCTGGCGCGCGCCGAAAGCAGCGGCGTCGGCATGGCACGTGAGCGTTGCGACCTGGCGCAACTCACCATCGACGTGGTGCAGGACTGCCTGTCGCGCGCCTCCGACAAGGCGATCGACCTGGGCTACGAAGGGGCACAACCCGGCGCCAACGATCTGTACGTGAGCGGCAACCCGACCTTGCTCATGGAATTGATCCGCAACCTGTTGAACAACGCCATCAACTACACCCCGTCCAGTGTGGAACACCCCGGCATCGTGACCGCGCGGGTGCTGGTCGACCCGTTCGGCAAGGTCATACTGCTGCAGATAGAAGACTCCGGGCCCGGCATTGCGCCGGCCGAACGGGAACTGGTCTTCAAGCCCTTCTACCGGACCCTCGGCACCGAGGTGGAGGGTTCGGGCCTGGGCCTGCCAATCGTGCTGGAGATTGCGGCGCTGCACCGTGCGACGGTGACCCTGGAGGACGCACGCCCCGGCCACAACCCTCCGGGCTCGCGCTTCGTGATCCGCTTTGACGCGGCCGCGCCCGATGCCGAGATTCCCGAGTAGGACTTCGGTAGTTCCGGGTAAGCGGCAGGTAAGAACCGGGTCGTATCATTGACATTCTCAACCGTTTCCGTCACCCCGCCCCGGCAGCCACACTCGCCGCGACGCCAGCGATTGCAGAGGAACACCCCAGGAGATAAGCATGGAAGATGATTTGGTCCAACGGATTGCGAGCCATCCGAAATACCAGGAGCTCAAGAGAAAACGCACCAGCTTCGGCTGGTGGCTGACGCTGGCGATGATGGTCGTTTATTACGGCTTCATCCTGCTGGTGGCATTCAACAAGGAGTTCCTGTCGCAGCGGCTTGGCGCCGGTGTCATGACGATGGGCATTCCGATCGGTTTCGGCGTCATCGTGTTCACGATCGTGATCACCGCCATCTACGTCAAGCGCGCGAATACCGAATTCGACGAACTCTCCGACGCAATTGCAAAGGCGGTGCTGAAATGAACCGGATATCTGACAACACGCGTCGCGTGTTGACCCTGGCGGCCCTGTTTGGCGTTTCGGCCGTGGTTTATGCGGCTGGCGCGGATCTGGGCCAGGCGCAAAAACAGGCGACCAACTGGACCGCCATCGGCATGTTCGCCACCTTCGTGGTGCTGACCCTGTTCATCACCAAATGGGCGGCCGCCAAGACCAAGTCCGCGGCCGACTTCTACACCGCCGGCGGCGGCATCACCGGATTCCAGAACGGCCTGGCGATCGCCGGCGACTATATGTCGGCAGCGTCGTTCCTGGGAATTTCCGCCGCGGTCATGGCCAGTGGCTTCGACGGACTGATCTATTCCATCGGCTTCCTGGTCGGATGGCCGGTGATCACCTTCCTGATGGCCGAACGCCTGCGCAACCTGGGCAAGTTCACCTTCGCCGACGTGGCCGCGTTCCGCTTCAAGCAGGCTCCGGTACGCATCTTCGCGGCCTCCGGGACATTGGTGGTGGTGGCCTTCTACCTGATCGCGCAGATGGTCGGTGCCGGCCAGCTCATCAAGCTGCTGTTCGGCCTGGAATACTGGATCGCGGTGGTCATCGTCGGTTCGTTGATGATGGTCTACGTGTTGTTCGGCGGCATGACGGCGACCACCTGGGTGCAGATCATCAAGGCCTGTCTGCTGCTCGGTGGCGCCACTTACATGGCGCTGGCGGTGTTGTGGCACTTCGGCTTCAGCCCGGAGGCGATGTTCGCGCAGGCGGTGAAGATCAAGACCGACCTGGCGTTGAAGGACGGCAAGACCGCCGAGGTCGCCGCCAAGCTCGGCCAGTCGATCATGGGCCCGGGCAATTTCGTCAAGGACCCGATCTCGGCCATCAGCTTCGGCATGGCGCTGATGTTCGGCACCGCCGGACTGCCGCACATCCTGATGCGCTTTTTCACCGTGCCGAGCGCCAAGGAAGCACGCAAGTCGGTGATGTGGGCCACCGGTTGGATCGGTTACTTCTACCTGCTGACCTTCATCATCGGCTTCGGCGCCATCACCTTCGTGCTGACAAACCCCGATTTTCTCGACGCCAAGGGCGGCCTGCTGGGTGGCGGCAACATGGCGGCAATTCACCTTTCCAACGCGGTCGGCGGCAACATCTTCCTCGGCTTCATCTCGGCGGTGGCGTTCGCGACCATCCTCGCCGTGGTG
>JANMYG010000574.1:0-3916 GCA_031381865.1 Betaproteobacteria bacterium
GGTCAAGACCGCATCGGCCATGTCGAAACCCTGAAGCTTGCGCCCGAACACGGGCAGCGCTTCACGGATGGCGTCGATCGCATAACCGGGCAGCGCTGCCGACAGGTCGCACAAACGCACGCCCGGCTTGTAGGATGGCTCCACGACGCCCCAGCGGGTCGAGGCCCGCCCGGCGAGAAAATCGCCCACCAGTTGTCCGGGCGCAGCGTAGTTTCCACCGCCCAGGAGGTACGCACTGGATTCCAGCTGGCGTTGCAGGACGATGCCGGCCAGCGGGTCGGCGCCGCCGGAGCCTTCGCCATCCGCGCCGTGTGCTGCCGGCCCCAGGCCCATCGCGACCCGCAATGCCGCGTCCCCGCTCGGGTAGTCGCGCGGATCAATCCCCACCACGATGCCGGCGTTGGCATTGCGTTCGTTGCGCGAATACTGGCTCATGCCGTTGGTCACGACGCGACCGGGCTCGGACGTGGCTGCCACCACCGTGCCACCCGGGCACATGCAGAAACTGTAGACCGAGCGGCCGTTGGAGGCGTGGTGCACGAGTTTGTATTCAGCTGCGCCGAGCAGCGGGTGGCCCGCGTGGCGCCCCCAGCGCGCCCGATCGACCAGGCCCTGGGGATGTTCGATCCGAAAGCCGATCGAAAACGGTTTTGCCACCATCGCCACGCCCCGGTCGAACAGCATGGCGAAGGTGTCGCGCGCGCTGTGACCCAAAGCCAGGACCACATGCTCGGCCGGCAGTTCATGGGTCGCACCGGTCGGCACGTCGACCACGCGCAGCGCCCGCAGCGTGCGGATACGCGCTTGCCCGTGCCGCGCGCCGTCGTCCAGCACCAGGTCGGCGAGTCGCTGTTCGAACCGGATTTCACCTCCCAGCGCGATGATCTGCGCGCGCATGTTCTCCACCACCTTGACCAGTTTGAAGGTCCCGATGTGGGGGTGGGCATCGACCAGGATGTCGGCCGGCGCGCCAGCGCGCACGAATTCACCCATGACCTTGCGGCCAAGAAAACGCGGATCCTTGATCTGGCTCCACAGTTTTCCGTCCGAAAAGGTTCCGGCGCCACCCTCGCCGAACTGCACATTGGACTCCGGGTGAAGGATCCCCTTGCGCCACAGGTCCCAGGTGTCCCTGGTGCGTTGGCGCACCATCTTGCCGCGCTCCAGGACAACCGGCTTCAGGCCCATCTGCGCCAGCAGCAAGGCGGCAAAGATACCGCAGGGACCGAAGCCGACCACGAACGGACGCAAGCCCGAGCCGCTCGGCCACCCGGTCGGCGCACGGCGCGGCAGCCGGTATGCCATGTCCGGCGACGGCAAGACATGCCGGTTGCCCGCGCACCGCTGGAGCGCGGACTGCTCCAGCGCCGCGCTTGCCAGCTCTGCGTCCACTACATAAACCAGCAAAAGCACCGCCTTGCGCGCGTCCACACTGCGCTTGAACACCTGCACGCTCAGCAGTTCCCTGGCCGGCACCGACAGGATCTGGAGCACCAGCGCATCGAGGTCCGCGGGGCTGTGGTCCAGTGGAAGCTTGAGTTCAGTCAGGCGAAGCATGGTCGTATGGCGTCGGGTTGCACGCCAGCTGCGCGCGCCGCTGGCACGCCTTCGCCACGGCGCGCCGGCAGCATAGTGCGGCGCGGGTCAGGCCGGAAGGAAACCCTCGATCGAAAAGTAGCGTTCGCCGGTGTCGTAGTTGAAACCCAGGACCGTCGCTCCGGCGGGCAGTTCCGGCAGTTTCTGCGCGATGGCGGCCAGGGTGGCGCCGGACGAAATTCCCACCAGCAGGCCCTCTTCACGCGCACAGCGGCGCGCCATCTCGCGTGCCGGCTCGGCGTCCACCTGGATCACACCATCGAGCAGGGCCGTGTTCAGATTTGCGGGGATGAACCCGGCTCCGATGCCCTGGATCGGATGAGGCGCCGGCGCACCGCCTGAAATCACGGGAGAAGCCGTCGGCTCCACTGCATACACCTTGAGTTGTGGCCAGCGCGCCTTGAGTACTTGCGCGCAGCCGGTCAGGTGACCGCCGGTGCCGACGCCGGTGATCAGCACGTCGAGCCCGTCGGGGAAGTCCGCGATGATTTCCTGAGCGGTGGTGCGCGCGTGCACTTCTATGTTGGCCGGGTTTTCGAACTGCTGCGGCATCCATGCCCCCGGTGTCGCGGCCAGGATTTCCATCGCGCGGGCGATGCAGCCTTTCATGCCTTTCTCGCGCGGCGTCAATTCGAAGCTCGCCCCGTAAGCCAGCATCAATCGGCGGCGTTCGACCGACATGCTGTCGGGCATCACCAGAATCAGCTGGTAGCCCTTCACTGCCGCCACCATGGCCAGGCCGACGCCGGTGTTCCCGGATGTGGGCTCGATGATCGTCCCGCCAGGCTTGAGTTGCCCGCTTTTCTCAGCCGCCTCGACCATGGAAAGTGCGATCCGGTCCTTGATCGATCCGCCCGGGTTGCTGCGCTCGGATTTGATCCACACCTGGTGGCTGCCCCCGAACAGGCGGTTGACGCGAATGTGCGGCGTGTTGCCAATGGTGTGCAGGACGTTGTCGGCTTTCATGGTCTGGCTCCTTCGGTTGGGTTGGCTGCATTGTCTCAGCAGAGGATAATCGAGCGCGTGAAGCCTGCCAGACTGCCGCTGGTGCAAGCCGCAAGGCCGACGCTCAGGCGTTGGGTGGAAACACCGCACTGGAGGAACGTCCGGACTGCACAGGGCGGCGTAGCAGCTAACGGCTGTCCACTGAAAACCAGGTTCGACGGTGCATGGGAAACCATGCGCTCGAGTTCCTGGCATAAGGTGAGGATCAGAGCAACAGAGACGAGTCGCTTGAACCGGGCCACCGGGTCGGGCGGGTGAAACGGGCAATCTCTACGCGCAGCAATACCAAATAGGCACACGCGGCAGGGCGCAGTTCGCTGCGACTTGTCACCCGGGGCCCCCGGGTTGTGTGCGGGTAGGTAGCTCCGAGCCGTCGGGTGACCGACGGCCCAGATTAATGGCAGTCACGCCGGGGGAAACCCCGACGCACAGAATCCGGCTTATCGGTGGGCTTCACACTTTTTTTGACCGCGACGACCCCGTCCCGAAACCAGGTACTACACGATGGATTCCGCGTCCCCGACCATCCACGGCTTTCACGCCCATGTCTATTTCGGCCCCGGCACGCTCGAGCAGGCGCGCGCCCTGTGCAGCGACGCCGCGCAGCGATTTGCACTCAAGATGGGTCGCGTGCACGAAAAGCCGGTGGGCCCGCACCCCGACTGGAGCTGTCAACTGGCGTTCAAGCCGGCCGTGTTCGGCGAGGTCGTTCCCTGGCTGGCGATGCACCGGGCGGGCCTGGTGGTGTTCATCCATCCGATCAGTGACAACGATCTGGCGGACCACCGCGACCGCGCCCTGTGGATGGGCGCGGTGCGCCCGCTGGACCTGAGCGTGCTGGACGAGGGCCCGGGGCACTACGACTTGTGACCGGAAAATGAACCGGCGCGGCGCCCGGCGCGCCGCGTCAGGACCCGCCGGCGAGCGCCTCGATGCGCTGCACGTGCGCCAGCAACGAGCGCTTCGCCACCGGCCACATGCGCGCCGGCACGTCGTCATAGGCATGGGCCACCCAGTCGTCCAGCGAGCCCTCGGGGTGGCTCTGCATCACCTGCACGATCTTCGCCTCGCGCCGCAGCCGATGGGCCTTGAGCTGGCGGACGGCCTGCCCGGCCTGGCCCAGCACGTAACCATGCGCAGGCGCGATGAAACCGATCCGATGCTCCACGCAGATCGCGGCCAGCCGATCGAGCGAGTCGAGGTAGGCCGTCATGTCACCATCGGGTGGATCGACCACGGTCGTACTTCCGTTCAGGATATGGTCGCCGCTGAACAGCAGGCCGTCTTCCAGCAGCACGAGGCACAGGTGGTTGGC
>JANMYG010000539.1:0-4251 GCA_031381865.1 Betaproteobacteria bacterium
GTCGAAGGGAGCCTGTCGAAGGGAGCCTGTCGAAGGGAGCCTGTCGAAGGGAGCCTGTCGAAGGGAGCCTGTCGAAGGGAGCCTGTCGAAGGGAGCCTGTCGAAGGGAGCCTGTCGAAGGGAGCCTGTCGAAGGGCGAACGGTGTCTTGAATATCGAAAACCTCAATAGAAGATACCGTCGCGGCGCCGCAGCCGCTAGCTGAAAGGGCGCCTGGCCATGTTCAAGCTCATCAGTGCCACCCCCAGCCCGTACGCCCGCAAGGTCCGCATCGCGCTGGCCGAGAAGGGCCTGCCGTTCGAATTGCTGACCGAAGTGCCCTGGGACAGTTCGACCACCACGCCGCGTTACAACCCGCTCGAAAAGCTGCCGGTGTTGCTGTTGCCCGACGGATCGAGCGTCTACGAATCGAGCTACATCCTGCAGTACCTGGAGCTCAAGCACCCGCAGCCGCCGCTGCTGCCGGGCGATGTCGACGGTTACCTCGCGGCGCGCAAGCTCGAGGTGTTGTGCGACGGCGTCTGTGATGCGGTGGTGTTGTCGCTGTCCGAGAAAGGCCGCGCGGGCGGCGGCAGTCCGCCCTGGCTGGCGCGCCAGCGCCGCAAGATCGAAGGCGGCATCGCCGAAATGGCGAAGATCGTCGGCACCCGGCGCTGGGCCGTTGGCGACGGCTTCGGCCTGGGAGACATCGCCGTCGGCACCGCCGTGGCTTACCTCTCGGTGCGATTCGCCGAGTTCCCGTGGCGCACCCTGTACCCCGCGCTGGCGCAGTTCAGCGACCGCCTGGAGCAACGCCCGTCGTTCCGCGACACGCTGCCCACGGCCCAGACCATCACCGACCGGGTGATGTGAGCGGCCGGGCAGTTCAGGCGCGGTAACGCTCGCGCAATTCGCGCTTGAGCAGTTTGCCGCTCGGGTTCTTGGGCAGGCTGTCGGCGAACTCGACGCGTTTGGGCGTCTTGAAGCCGGCCATGTGGCGCGCGCAATGCGCCACCACCGCTTCGCTCGACAGCGTCTGTCCGGCCTTGAGCACGATCACCGCCGTGACCGCCTCGATCCAGCGCGGGTCGGGCAGCCCCACCACCGCCACCTCGCTCACCTCGGGCAGGCGGTAGATCATTTCCTCGACCTCGCGGCTGGCCACGTTCTCGCCGCCGGTCTTGATCATGTCCTTCTTGCGGTCGACCACGAAGATGTAGCCCTCGTCGTCGATGGTGGCGAGGTCGCCGCTGTGGAACCAGTCGCCCTCGAACGCGGCGCGGGTGCGTTCGTCGTCATGGAAATACCCCAGCATCAGGTGCGGCGAGCGGTGGACGATCTCGCCCACCTGGCCCGGCGCCACATCGTGCATCTGCTCGTCGACGACCCGGGTCTCCACGTTCAGCACCGCGCGCCCGCACGAGCCGGGCTTGCGCAGCTGGTCGGCCGGGCCAAGCATGGTGGCCAGCGGCGCGATTTCGGTCTGGCCGTAGAGGTTCCACAGGCGCACGCCCGGCAGGCGGGCCGCCAGTTCCCGCAGCACCTCCACCGGCATGATCGACGCGCCGTAGTAGCCCTTGGACAGCGACGCGAGCCGCTGTGGGTCGAACAGCGGCGAACGCAGCAGCGCGATCCAGACCGTCGGCGGCGCGAAGAAGCTGCTGATCCTGTATTTCTCGATCAGCGCGATCAGGTTGTCGGGCACCGGCTTGGCGGTGATGACGTTGGTGCTGCCCATGTAGATGGCCGGCCCGAAGAACACGTCGAGCTGGGCGCAGTGGTATAGCGGCAGCGCGTGCAGCGCCAGGTCGTCCTCGGCGATCGCGGCATCGACGACACAACTCACGTATTGCCACAACACCGCATCGTGCGTCAGCATCGCGCCCTTGGGCGTGGACTCGGTGCCGCTGGTGTAGACGATCTGCGCCAGGTCGGCACTGCCCAGCGTCACGTCGGTCAGCTCGTCGGTGCAACTGGCCAGCGCATCGAAGTCCAACATGCCGGCCACCGGCGGGCCGGGTTCTTCGGACGGCAGGCCGATGAACCGGGTCACCTGGGTGTCGAGCGCCGCCGCGGCGCGCGCCAGCTCGGCCAGGCCGGCGTCGGTGGCGAGCGTGCGCGCACCGGCATGGCGCAGGATGTAGGCGACTTCTTCGGCCTTGAGCATGAAGTTGATCGGCACCATCACCGCACCGCGGCGCGCCAGCGCGAAGCGCAGCGCGGCGAAGCCATGCGAATTGCGCGCCAGCACCGCGACGCGGTCGGCCTGGGCCACGCCGATGCGCGCCAGCCCGGCTGCCAGGCGGCTCACCAGCGCATCGAATTCGGCGTAGGTCCAGCGCGTGGCGCCGCACACGATGCCGGTCTTGGCCGGGTGGCGCAGCGCCGTGCGGCGCAGCGCGTCGGCGATGGTCTGGCGGCGCACGATCGGGTGGATGGAGGGAGTGGTCATGCTGGCTCCTTGGTGGAATTGCGATTGCCGCCGTGGCGACGGGATTCAATGCGACCGTGCCTGTCAGGGCAACGGCAGCGGCTCAAACTGCATCCTGCAAAGTCGCAATCAGCGGGCAACGGATCTTGCCGCGCGCTGCGCCGCACCGGTCCACCAGATCGGCAAGCGCCGCTTCCATGCCATGCAAATCGGCCAGTTTGGCGCGCACATCGATCAGCTTGTGCTGCGCCTGCGCGCGCGCTTCGCCACAATGCGTGCCGTCTTCGAGCTTGAGCAGTTGCGCGATCTCGCTCAGGCTGAAGCCCAGGCGCTGGGCCGACTTGATGAAACGCAGCCGCCCCAGGTCGGTCGGGCCATAACGACGCACGCTGCCCGATGCCCGATCGGGTTCGTGCATGACGCCCTTGCGCTGGTAGAAACGGACCGTTTCCACGTTGACGCCGGCCTCTGCGGCCAGCGCGCCGATGGTCAGGTTGCCCATTGGTGCGTGCATCGTGCTTGACTCCGTACTTGAGTACGGAGCTAAGCTTAGCGCATGAACACGAATTCAACAACTCCGTCGATGGCTCCACTCGTCGCCTCGGGCAAGGGAGGACTGCGAGCGCTCGCCGCCGGTGGCGCTGCCGCCCTGCTGGCATCCACATGCTGTGTGGGACCACTGGTCCTGATCACGCTGGGTTTTTCCGGCGCCTGGATCAGCGGGCTGACGCTGCTCGAACCCTACCAGCCGATTTTCGTTGCCACCGCGCTGGTGGCAATGTTTTTTGCCTGGAAGCGCATCTGGCGCCCTGCCACCGAATGCGCGCCGGGTGAAATCTGCTCGCTGCCGCAGGTCAATCGCGCCCAAAAACTGCTTTTCGTCGCGGTCAGTGTTCTGGTGGTGGTGGTACTCGCGTTTCCGTTCATCGCGCCCTGGTTTTATTGAAGGTACATCGCCATGCATAAGTCGTTGCTCGCCATCGTGATTTCTACGCTGGCCGCCGCAGTCGGCGCCGACACCAGGACAGTCACACTGGCGCTGCCGTCGATGGACTGCCCGGTCTGCCCGATCACGGTGAAAAAGGCCTTGACGCAGGTGCCCGGTGTCAGTCTGGCCAGGGTGGATTTCGTACAACGGCAGGCGGTGGTCGTGTTCGACGATGCCAGGACCAATGTGGGCGCCTTGACCCATGCCACCAGGAATGCGGGTTATCCCTCGACGTTGCTGGGGAGCCTGAAATGAGCATGGTGGCGCTCGAGTCCACGCTGACCTGTCCGCAATGCGGTTATCCCAGTCTTGAAACCATGCCGACCGATGCCTGCCAGTGGTTTTATGAATGCCAGCGCTGCCACGTGGTGCTCAAGCCGCGGTCGGGCGACTGCTGCGTGTTTTGTTCTTACGGCAGCACGCCATGCCCGCCGGTCCAGCAAAGTCGAGCGCGAGGTGGGTGCTGCGGCTAATCGATTTTGGACCGGCTGCGGCCATGCATGCGCCATGCCTTCGGCTTGCGAGCGGGCTCTGTTCGTCGCGCGCCATCGGCGTCACCCGGCCAGTGCCAGCAGCGGGTCGCTCAGCAACTCCGGCGCGGTGACCATCGCGTCGTGGCCGGTCGCGATCTCGACCGTCTTCATGCCGTTGGCCCGGACCCAGTCACGCGACGCCTGCAGCCCGGCGAAGACCGGGTCAGTGCACTGCACATAGACCGCCGGCAGGCCGTTGCCGACGCGGTGGGCGAGATTCAAAGGCGAGGTGTAGGTGCCCAGCGGGTGGCTGGTCAGGCGCGCCTGCACGAACCGGGCCTGCGCCGGGTCGCGAATACCGAAGGCCTCCGGCGGCGGCGGT
>JANMYG010000639.1:0-11161 GCA_031381865.1 Betaproteobacteria bacterium
CCCAGCGTCGCGGCGGCTTCGAGCTGCCCCTTGGGAATGGCCTGCAATCCGCCGCGGATCACCTCGGCCATGTAGGCGGCAGCAAACAGCGTGATGCCCACCAGCACGCGGATAAGCACGTCGATCGAGAAGCCCTGCGGCATGAACAGCGGGAACATGAACGAGGCCATGAACAGCACCGAGATCAGCGGCACACCGCGGATCAATTCGACGTAGATGGTGCAGAAGGTGCGGATCGCGGGCAGGCTCGAACGCCGTCCCAGCGCAACGGCCATTGCGATCGGAAAGGCCAGCGTCATCGACATGGAGGCCAGCAGGATGGTCAGTGGCAGGCCGCCCCAGCGGTCGGTCTCGACCTTGCTCAGGCCCAGGACGTTGCCGTACATCAGTGCAAAAAAAGCGGCCAGCACGGCAGCCCAGAGCAGGACCAGCCAGGACTTCCAGAACGGGCGCATGCAACTGGCCACCAGCAAGCCCAGCAGCAGCGCCGTGGCCACCAGCGGGCGCCACTGTTCCTCGAAAGGGTAACGCCCGAACAGGATGATGCGGTACTTTTCCGCGACCACGCCCCAGCAGGCCCCGACACCGTCGACCCGGCAGGCTTCGAAATTGGGCCGCCAGGATGCACGCAACACCGCCCAGTCCAGAAACTGGGGCACGATATACAGCAGCGCGCCCCCCACCACCAGCGTCATCAGGCCGGTGATCCAGTCGCTGAACAGGTTGATGCGAACCCAGGCGGCCAGGCCTTCGGTCTTGACCGGGGCCGGGCGCGCGTCGATCGGCAGAAAAGTCTGTGCGGCCATCTTCAACGCTCCTTGATCGCCGAGCGGGCGTTGTACCAGTTCATCAGCAGCGATGTCGCCAGCGAGGTGGTCAGGTAGACCAGCATCACGATCGCGATGCACTCGACCGCGCGGCCGGTCTGGTTGAGCGCGGTATTGGCGATCGAGACCACGTCCGGGTAACCGATCGCCACCGCCAGCGACGAGTTCTTGGTCAGGTTCAGGAACTGGTTGGTCATCGGCGGGATGATCACGCGCAGGGCCTGCGGCAACTGCACCAGTTGCATCGACTGGCCCTGGTTGAGGCCGAGCGCGGCCGCGGCCTCACCCTGGCCGCGTGCCACCGACTGGATGCCGGCGCGCACCACTTCGGCCACGAAGGCCGCCGTATATACCGTCAGGCCCAGCAGCACCGACAGGAACTCGGGCGTCAGCGCGCCGCCGTTCTCGATCGAGAAATCACCCTTGACCGGCGAGTTGAATTCGTGCGGCGCGCCACCCGCCAGCCACCCGATGAGGCCCATCACGAGGAAAATCGCCACCGGCACCCAGAACATGCTGCGCAGCTTGCCGGTGGCCTCGAACTGCACGAACGCCCAGCGCCGGTAGACATAAGCCGCAGCGGCGCCGGCGATCAAGCCGATCAGGCCCCACAGGTGGCCGCTCTCCCACAAAGGGATCGGAAAACTCAGGCCACCCTTGCTCAGGAACAGCGGGCCGAGCGTCCAGGCATCCTGGGCCGCCGGCAGCACCTCGGTGAACAACAGGTACCACATCAGCAACTGCAGCAACACCGGCACGTTGCGAAAGAACTCCACGTAGGCGTAACACAGGCCGCGCACCAGCGCGTTGCGCGAGAAACGCCCGATGCCGAGCAGCGTGCCCAGGATGGTGGTCAGGATGATGCCGATGACGGCCACCCGCAGTGTGTTGGTCAGGCCGACCAGAAACACCTGCCAGTAGGGCTGGGACGAATCAAAGGGGTACAGGCTCTCCCCGATGTCGAAGCCGGCCGGGCCCTTGAGAAAATCGAATCCACTCTGGATGCCACGCACCTGCATGTTGTGCATGGTGTTGCTGGCCAGCCACCAGACCCCCAGCGCCACCGCTGCGATCGCGACGATCTGGTAAATCAGGCCGCGGAATGCCTGGCTGCGCCAGGACCAGTTCTTCTTCTTGGGGGGCGAGGTCTGGGTCATGGGAATGCGCCGGCAATGGCGGCCGTCAATGCATCGAAACCAAAAAAAGCTGCCACCGGACCATGGGCATGGCGCCGGCGGCAGTGGTCTGTCAGGCAGCGTGAGGCTGGTCTAGCGCACCGGATAGGCGTACATCAGGCCACCCTTGTTCCACAGATTGTTGATGCCGCGCGGCAGATTCAGCGGGGTGTTCGGGCCGACGTTGCGCTCGAAGCTCTCGCCGTAGTTACCCACGGCCTTGATCACGCGCGCCATCCAGTCCTTGTCCAGGCCCAGCAGTTTGCCGGTGTCCTCGTTGCCGCCGCCGAGGAGGCGCTGCACCACCGGGTCGGTGCTGGTGGCCTTCATCTGGTCGACATTGGCCTGGGTCACACCGTACTCCTCGGCTTCCATGGTGCCGTAGATCACCCACTTGACGATCGCGAACCACTCGTCGTCACCGCGGCGCACCATCGGGCCGAGCGGCTCCTTGGAGATCAGGTCGGGCAGGATCACGTGTTCCTTGGGGTCCTTGGCAACCTTGCTGCGGGTCGAGGACAGGCCCGAGGCGTCGGTGGTGTAGGCGATGCAGCGGCCGGTGAAATAGGCGTTTTCGGCGGCTTCGAGTTTTTCGAACACCACCGGCTTGATGTTCAGGTTGTTGGCCTTGGAGAAGTCGGTCAGGTTCTTTTCGGTGGTGGTGCCGGACTGCACACACACTGTCTGCCCCTTGAGCTGCTTGGCGCTTTTCATCTTGCTCTTGACCGGCACCATGAAACCCTGGCCGTCGTAGTAGTTCGTCACCGTCACGCTCAGGCCCAGCGAGGCGTCTCGCGTGAGCGTGAAGGTGGTGTTGCGCGCCAGCACGTCGACCTCGCCCGACTGCAGTGCGGTGAAGCGCTGCTGGGCGTTGAGCGGAACGTACTTGACCTTTTCAGGGTCGCTCAAGGTCGCAGCCGCGAGCGCCTTGCACACATCCACGTCCAGGCCGGACCATTTGCCGGACGAGTCGGCGGCAGCGAAGCCGGCCAGGCCGGTATTGACGCCGCACACCACCTGACCGCGCGCCTTGATGGCATCCAGCGTCTTGCCGGCGTGGGCCGGGGCCGCCAGCAGTGCGCCCAT
This sequence comes from Betaproteobacteria bacterium, assembly GCA_031381865.1. GTDB lineage: Bacteria > Pseudomonadota > Gammaproteobacteria > Burkholderiales > Burkholderiaceae_C > CAISIP01. The sequence goes on from JANMYG010000639.1 coordinate 3,089, forward strand.
GGTCGCGACAGTCGCCGCCACGATTTGGATCTTGGAAAATTTCATCTACTTTGCTCCGGTTGGGAAAGACATGGCGATTTTGTTTGGGCGCCGGCATCCTGACCGGTCGCATCAGCCACTGCGGCACTGTATCGTGTTCGTCCATTGCCGGCATCGGGGTTTACTCGGACGACTTATGCAATATTCTTATGGGTTAATCCGGTGCATGGCGCCGCGCCGGGATGTTGCTCCACGCATCGTTCGTGCCACAGTTCCCCGCTGACGCAGACGAGGGACCGGAACCCGAAAACCGCGCCGTGCGACCAGCCGAACCGGCCGAAGACTACTGAACTGGAGATTCCCCCATGACCCCTGCGCCAACCAGCGGCACTGCCACGCGACCGCATTACCAGTTCTGGCCCAAGCGCGTCCCACACAGCATCACTCCACCGGCGACTTCGCTGTGGCACAACCTGGCGATCACGGCGCTGCGTTACCCGGACAAGACAGCCATGGTGTTTTTCGGCAGCACCACCACCTACGCGCAACTGCACGAGCAGGCGCAGCGCCTGGCCGCGTGCCTGCAGGCGCTGGGCGTGCGGCGCGGCGACCGGGTGCTGCTCAACATGCAGAACTGCCCGCAACTGGTGATCGCCCACTGGGCGATCCTGCGCGCCGACGCGGTGGTGGTGCCGGTCAACCCGATGAACCGCGCCGAGGAACTCAAACACTACATCACCGACCCGGATGCCAAGGTGGCCATCACCACGGCCGACCTGGCGGCCGACCTGGCCAGCGCCAGCAATGCGCTCGATCCGGGGGACCGGCTGTCGCATATGGTCGTGACGCATTTCACCGACGCCTTCGATGCGCAGGTGCGCGGCGACAACGCGCCGCCGGAGCACTGGACCGGCTGGTTGACCGGTCGCCACGCAGCACCCGAACTCGTAGGCGGCGCGGTGATCGGCTGGGACGAGGCGCAAGGGGACATTGCAACACTTTCGCCCCACCTGTCGACCCCGCCGGACCTGGCCGTGTTGCCCTACACCAGTGGCACCACCGGCCTGCCCAAGGGCTGCATGCATCCGCACGCGAGCATCATGCACCAGGCGGCGGCATCGGCGCTGCTGGGCGCGGGCTCGGCCGAAAACGTGACGCTGGCCGTGGTGCCGATGTTCCATGCCACCGGCATGATCAGCGTGATGCACAGCGCCGTCTACGTGGGGGCCGCGATGGTCATCATGCCGCGCTGGGACCGCGACCTGGCGGGGCGGCTGATCTCGACCTGGCGCGTCACGCACTGGGGCAACATCCCGACCATGGTGATCGACCTGCTGGCCAGCCCGCGCTTCGAGCAATACGACCTGTCTTCCCTGGTCGCCATCGGTGGCGGCGGGGCGGCGATGCCGCAGGCCGTGGCGCAGCGCCTGTTCGAACATTACGGCCTGCGTTATGCCGAGGGCTACGGGCTGACCGAAACCGCGGCACCCTCGCATTTCAACCCGCCCGACGCGACCAAGCAGCAGTGCCTGGGCATACCCTACATGGGCACCGATGCGCGCGTGGTCGACCCCGAGACGCTGCAGGAAATGCCGGTGGGCGAACAGGGCGAGATCATCATGTGCGGGCCGCAGAACCTGCTGGGCTACTGGAAACGCCCCGAGGCCACGGCGGCCGCGTTCGTCGAGATCGACGGCAAGCGTTTCTTCCGCTCGGGCGACCTGGGCCGGGTCGACCAGGACGGCTACTTCTTCATCACCGACCGGCTCAAACGCATGATCAACGCGTCGGGTTTCAAGGTCTGGCCGGCCGAGGTCGAGACACTCATGTTCCGCCATCCCGCGATCCAGGAAGCCTGCATCATCTCGGCCAGGGACGCCTACCGCGGCGAGACCGTCAAGGCGGTGGTGGTGCTGCGGCCTTCGCACCGCGGGCAGGTCAGCGAGCAGGACATCGTCACCTGGTGCCATGAGCACATGGCGGTCTACAAGGCGCCGCGGGTGGTGCAGTTTGTCGATGCGCTGCCCAAGAGCGGCAGCGGCAAGGTGATGTGGCGGATGCTGCAGGAGGCGGAACCGCAGCCGGCGCCTTGAACCGGGCCGGGTGCCAGGGCGAACCATCGCGGCCCGGGCCAGCGCACCAAAGACCATTGCCATGGCAGTTGTATTGGCAGGAGTGTAGGTTGCATGATTCTTGCATCGGTGGAGTCATTGGCAACCGGAGAATGAGACATGAAACCCATCTGGACCTACCCCCTGGCATGGCTTGCCGTGGTCGTCGCGGCGCTGGTACTGGCGATCGCGGCGCCACGCGTGCAACCCGCAATCGGCCGCCTTCCGGCCGCGGTCGGGCATACGCTGGAACGGGAGGCAGCCGTCATCGCGCGCGGTGATGAACGCATCCTGGCACTGATCACCTTCCACCGCAGCCAGCGCCAGGAGGCGGAGAGCTGGATCAGCGGCCTGCAACTGCAGCAGGACCAGTCGATCTCGTGGATCCGCATGCCGGTGATCAACGATTCGGGGGACCCGGGCCGGCGCGCGGCTGCCGAAGGCAAATTGCGGGTGCACTATGCCAGCGCGCAGGAGCGCTCCAATCTGGTGCCGGTCTTCACGGACCGCGCCGCTTTCGTGCAGTCCGCAGGGTTGCGCGACATCGAGCACGCGCATGTGCTGGTGCTCAATCGCAATGGCGAGGTGCTGGCCCGGGTGGCGGGCGCCTACGACGCCGACAAGGCCCGGATAGTGCGCGACACTTTGTCGATGAGCGAGTTGTAGCCGCATTCGCCGCCAGCCCCGGATACGCGCTGGCGGCTGGCCCACCAGCCGCGCGGCTTGGCGTGCGGCGCCGGTGCTGCCGATCCTGTTCTGCGGACCGGTCGGCTGCATGGCCATCGGCGCGCCGTTGGTCAACTGGATCGACGGTGTCTGCAGTGCCTACGTCACCCTGGCCAGGATCGGTTTTGGCGCGACGGTCGACCTGAGCCGCCATCCGGAGGGGCGCGTGTTCACCGTCTTCATCGCGGTGGTCGGTATTGGTACCATGGGTTAGCTTTTTTCGAGCTTGGTGGCCCTGCTGGTCGAGCCCGATCTCAATGCCGCGCCCAGGAAGAAACACATGGAAAAACATATCGCCAAGTTGTCCGGGCGCTGCATCGTCTGCGGCATCGGCCGAGTCGGGATCAACGTCGCGAATGAACTGGTCAAGACCCGGCGGGCGCTGGTGGTGATCGAGCGCCACCGCGCGGTGACCGGTGGCGACGGCCGCAATTTGACGGTGTCGCCGTCGGTGCAACTGCCCGACCCCGCGGCCCGGTTGGTCGCGCGCATGGCCAGCCCGGGCGGACGGGCGAAGATGGAGGAACTGCCCGGTGTCTGAATACCGCATGGCCCTTGGTGGCCAATCCGCTGGCGGCCGCTGTTGCCGCACGCCGCGTGGCCTGGCGCGGCGGCACGCATCCGACGCGACGCACAGCGCCGCGCCTGGGGCTGCGGGGCTGCGCGGCCTGGCCACCACCCTCGCGCACGCGGCGCGCCGTGTCGTGGCGGCGCTGGTGCTGCTGCTTGCCTTTGGGCCGGTATGCGCGAACGGCGTGGCCCCGGTCGTGGCTGACAGCGATGTGCTGGTCGAGCGCTCCGGCAGCAGCTTTTCGGTCGAAGTGGTGATGCATGTGCCGGTGCCGGTGGCATTGGCCTGGGCCGTGCTGACCGATTTCGACCACATGGCGGATTTCGTTCCGAATCTCAAGAGCAGCCAGGTGGTGGAACGTGGTGATTCGACGCTCAAGATCAGCCAGAAGGGGACGGTCCGTTATGGCGTTTTCTCGGCCGAATTCGAGTCCATGCGCGAGATCCGGCTGGTTCCGCAACGCGAGATCCACTCACACGCGGTCGGTGGCAGCGCCAAACGCATGGACAGCGTGATGCGACTGGAGGCCGAGGAGGGCGGAACCCGGCTCAGGTACAGCCTGCAGGTGCAGCCGGCGGTCTGGTTTCCACCCTTGATCGGCCCGGCGCTGGTGCGGCACGAAACCGCGGAGCAGTTCTCGGCCGTCCTGCGCGAGATGGTCCGGCGCAAATAGAGGGCCTGGCGGCACGTAGTGTCGCCTGCAGTCACACCCGCTGGCAGCCGCCCGCGCGGCGAACATGCACCTTCGAACCGGCAGGGCATTGGAATGGATTGAATCCGATCGGCTGCGCAGCGCGTATCCGCTGCATCAACCAACCCGGCACTTGTCGCCAACACCGCGGTGACGCGCCACTGCGCGCATCGGACACAATTGCGCCATGCGTACTGATACCGATGATGCCGAGCTGATTGGCCTGCTGGACCGGGTGGCCCGCAAGGACCACGCCGCCTTGAAGGCGCTGTATGAACGCTGCTCTTCGAAACTTTTCGGGCTTGCCGTGCGTGTCGTGGGCAACCGCGAGTGGGCGCAGGACGTGCTGCAGGAGGCATTCATGACGATCTGGCGCTCCGGCGCCGACTACCGCGCCGCGCTGAGCCCACCGATGGCCTGGATGGGCCTGATCGTGCGCAGCCGCGGACTCGACCTGCTGCGCCGCCGCGCCGCCGAGCGCAGCCACGTGACGCAGGAGCTCGATGAGGTGATGAGCGAGACGCTCGAGGGCGATGCGCCGGATCCGATGGACAGCGCGCACGCCAGCCAGCAGGCGTGCGCGTTGCACCAATGTCTGGGCCAGCTGGAGCCGCGCCAGCGCGAAGTCGTGAGCCTGGCCTATATCCGCGACCTCAGCCACAGCGAACTGGCGACGCAGCTGCGGCTGCCGCTGGGAACCGTCAAGACCTGGATTCGGCGCGGGCTGGACCAGCTGCGTTTGTGCATGGCGCGTTTTGCCTGAGGGCCGGTCCGTGAACCTGTTGTCGAACCCGGAGCTCATCGACCGCCTCGCCGGCAGTTACGCGATGGGCACCCTGCGCGGCGGCGCGCGGCGCCGCTTCGAGGCGCTGGCGCGCGAACATGCGCCGGTGCGCGCGGCAGCGCTGCTGTGGCGGTCGCGTCTGGCCGGGCTGATCGAATTGCAGCCCCGCCTCGAACCCGACCCGGTGGTATGGACGCGTATCGACAACCTGCTGCGCGGTGAACAGGAAGCCCTGGCCATGCAGGCGGCGCGGCGCTCGGGCGTGCGCGACGAACGGGCAGACCGCGCCGGCCTCGGCGGCTGGCTGCGCAACCTGGCGTTGTGGCGCGGCGCCGCCGCCGTTGGCGCCATGGCCACCGTGGCGGCCGTGGTGGTCGGGCTGAACATGCGCCAGCAACTGGGCGGAGAAATCCAGGCGCTGCAGGCCCGGCTGTCGAGCACGCCGCAAATCGCTTATGTCGCCGTGTTGTCGGATGACAAGGCGGGCGCGTCGATGCTGGTCACCTTCGATCCCGCCAGCCGCAAACTCACTCTGCAGCGGGTCGGCGGCTTCCGCGAAGCCGACGACCGATCGCTCCAGCTGTGGGCGCTGCCACCCAGCGGCGGCCCGAGGTCGCTGGGCGTGCTCGGCGGCGAGAAGGTGCTGCAACTCACGGCACTCGAGGGCGATGTGCGCGAGGTGCCGATGCTGGCGATCAGCCTGGAGCCCAAGGGCGGCGTGCCCAGCGCGACCGGGCCGACCGGGCCGGTGCTGTTCAAGGGCGCGCTGATTCGCAAGGAACTCTGACCCGCTGCCGGCCGCAGCACGTTTTGTGCAAGCGCAGCGACGCTGCCTGCCGGGCTCTCAGATATAACCCACCACCGGGCGCGCGTGGCGCATGTGCAGCGACAGCCCGAGCGCGGCCATGTGGTTGGCGTTGCGCCCCAGGATGGTCTGTGACAGGGGCAGAAACTCTGCCTCTTCGTAGGCGGCATGGGCCCGGTATTCGTTGACAAGCTGTTGCACGGCGACAGTGTCCAGTTCGCTGTCATGCCCTTTGGCGATCTTCTTCAGTTGGGGCTTGATCTGCGACCACCAGGCCTCGATCTGGCGGTGTTCGGTGGTCAGGCGTTCGACCATGGTCGCGACGTGGTCGCGCTCTTCGCCGCGTTGCGAACTCTCGAGCACGGCCGGAAACAGCTCGCGTTCTTCCTGCGCATGGTGCTCGACGATCACGTCGTCGAAAAAGGCGATGGTGTCGGCCGCGATCTTGTGCGCACGGGCCGCCGGGGCCAGCAGCGCGGGCAACTCCGCCAGGCTGGCGAGGTGGGCGACGATGCCGACGTGGCACTGCGAAAAATTCGTGATCGGTGCGTCGGGGCTGGCGTCGCCCGGCGTGCTGGTTGGTGCGTTCATGGACTCTCTCCTGGCGCGAAGCTGTTCGGGCTGGGTGCATTCTGGGCGCCTGGCGTGCGTGCGTGGTTGATTCCGGTCAAGTCGCAGTCGATTCCGCGCTTTTTGTGCTCGGGCCCTGCCCGTAACTGTCGTCGATCTCGTTGAACACCGGGCTGTCGATGGCGTCCTCCATCGGCTGGTACGGGCCGGTGCCGCTGTGCGAGGCGCTGGAGGCGGCGACGAAGCCCCCGCTCTTGACATCGAATACGTGCACCTCGCCGTCCTCGATCACGTAGTGCCAGCCGTGCAACGTGATCCTGCCCGCATCGACCTGTTCGCGCACCATCGGGTAGGGCACCAGGCGCGAATCCGAACAGCCGATGAACTGGATGGTCGGGTGCTGGCCGCCCGTCACCAGGTCCTGAAACTGCTGCTGCACGCCCGGGAACGTATGGTCGTGGAAGCGGCGCAATCGTTCCAGTAGTTCATCGGGCATGGTGCTGGCTCCGGGACGGCTCGGCTACTGGACCAGTGGCGTATCGGCCGCTTCCAGGTCAACCCCGGTGATGGTGGCGGCGCCGGCCAGCACCTGCAGGTACTGCCGCAATGCGGTCACGTAACTTTGCTGGCGCAGCGACATGGCCACCGCGCCGCGCACCGACTCGAACGCCTGCTGCTGGCCCGGCTCGCGCTGCAGCACCTCGACCACATGCAGGCCGAAGCGGCTGTGCACCAGCCGCGGCAACACACCGACTTCGACCTGGCCGAACAGCTCCTTGGCGAATTCCGGCGCGCAGTCGGACGCTGCCAGCCATCCCAGGTCGCCTCCCTCGGCGCCGCTGGGGCAGTTGGAGAGCTCGCGCGCCGAGCGCCCAAAACCGTCGCCGGCGCTGCCGTCGTGGCAACGCACGTCGAGCAGGCAGGCCTCGGCGCGGTTGCGCAGCGCGACCACGTCCATGCCCTTGGTCACCGCAAACAGGATGTGGCGCACACGCACGCGTTCGCCGGTGCGGTAGTTCAGGGCATGCGCCGCGTAGTGGCGCAGGCAGGCATCGTCGGACGGCTCAGGCACCTGCAGCACGCGCTCGAGCAGCGCTTCGATGGCGTCGCTGGCGGCCTCGCTGGTCGTGCCGTCGGTGGCCGGCGCATCGGCCGCGTCCAGCAGTCCGGCGGCCTGCGCCGCCTGGCGCAGCAGTTCGGTGCAGGCGCGCTGGCGCAGCGTGTCGGCATCCGGCGCCGCGGTGGCGGTGTGCAGTGGCACCTGGTTGACGGTGGCGACGACTTTGCCGGCGCACGCCACTCCGGCGGCAGCGAGGAAGGGTTTTTCGAGCAGCATGGCGGGTTGCCTCCAGACGGTGTTCAGACCCGGGCGTCGGGCCGGCGGGGCTCGTTGTGGCCGGACGGTACGTTCAGGCGCCGGCTGCGCACCACCTGGTGCGGCCGGAACAGGAACGCCACGGTGGCAAAACCGCTCCACACATGGACCAGGCGGCTGAACGGGAACAGCAGGAAGATCGTCATGCCGAACACGATATGGAACAGGTACGGCCAGGGCAGCGCGCTCAACGCCGTGGCATCGACCGGGCGCAATGTGACGATGCGCTGCGCCCAGTCCGCCAGGATCAGCATCACGCCGCCGTCGGCATGTTGCAGCGAGAACGGCAGCGTGATCAGGCCGACCACGAGCTGGACCCACAACACCACCAGCACCGCGATGTCGGTCGGGTGGCTGGTGAGGCGGATGCGCGGGTCGAACACGCGCCGGTACAGCAGCAGCGTCAGGCCGACAAAACACAGCAGCCCGGCGACGCCGCCGGCCACCACCGCCAGCAGCTG
>JANMYG010000652.1:0-3293 GCA_031381865.1 Betaproteobacteria bacterium
GCCAACATCTGGTTGTTCTTCTACACCCCCGGTTATGGACTGCTGGAACAGATCACCGGCCTGTTCGGCCTTCCCTCGCACAACTGGCTCGGTGACCAGCGCACCGCGCTGGGCGCCGTCACCCTGGTGGCGGTGTGGAAGGAATCCGGTTTCTTCATGATCTTCTACCTGGCCGCGTTGCAGGGCCTCAACCCGAGCCTGCGCGAAGCGGCGGCCATCGAGGGCGCGTCGCGCTGGTACTTCTTTTGGCGTGTGCAGTGGCCGCTGCTGATGCCGACCACGTTGTTCGTGATGGTCAACGCCGTGATCAACGCCGTGCGCATGGTCGACCATGTGGTGGTGCTCACGCGGGGTGGCCCCAACAACGCATCGACCCTGTTGCTCTACCACCTGTACGAGGTCGGGTTCAAGTTCTGGGACACCGGTTACGCCGCGGCGATCACGGTCGTGCTGCTGGCGGTGCTGGCCACGGTGGCGCTGGTGCAGTTCTTCGTGCTGGACCGCCGGGTGCACTACAAATGAACCCCGCCGCCGCTACCCGTCTGGTCTACAACGACCCGGGCTGGATCGACACCGTGGCGGCGTGGCTGCTGGCCCTGTTGTGGATCCTGCCGCTGGTGTATGCGGTCTGGACCGCGTTCCACCCGTCCGAATTTTCCACCCGCTTCGAATTGCTGGCGCCGCTCACGCTGGACAACTTCGCGCGCGCCTGGGTTGCCGCTCCGTTTGCCCGCTACTTCCTCAATACCATGCTGCTGGTGACAATGATTCTGGGCTGCCAGTTGCTGCTCAGCACCCTGGCCGCCTACGCCTTTGCACGCTACCAGTTCCCGGGCAAGAACCTGCTGTTTGCCCTGGTGCTGGTGCAGTTGATGGTGATGCCCGATATCCTGCTGGTGGAAAACTACAAGACCATGGCGCGCCTGGGCCTGGTCGACACCCTGCTGGCGATCGGGCTGCCGTACTTCGCGTCGGCGTTCGCCATCTTCCTGCTGCGCCAGACCTTCATGGGTATCCCCAGGGAACTGGACGAGGCGGCCCGCATGGAGGGTGCGCGCCCGTTGCAGGTCCTGTGGCGCATCTACGTGCCGCTGGCCCGGCCGGTCTACACCGCGTTTGCGCTGGTGTCGGTGAGTTTTCACTGGAACAATTTCCTGTGGCCGGTCATCATCACCAACAGTGTCGGCGCCCGCCCGCTCACGGTCGGCCTGCAGGTTTTCTCGAGCACCGACCAGGGGATAGACTGGTCGATCATCACGGCGGCCACCCTGATGACATCGGCGCCGCTGCTGATCGCCTTCCTGCTCTTCCAACGCCAGTTCGTGCAGAGCTTCATGCGGGCGGGAATCAAGTAACAACCACCACCTCTCTGGACCACCCCCATGAAACTGATCACCTGGAATGTGCAATGGTTCTGCGGCCTCGACGGTCTGGTGAGCGTCGAGCGCGTCGTCGACGAGGCGTGCGCAATGGCCGACTTCGACGTCTTGTGCCTGCAGGAAGTCGCGGTCAACTACCCGTACCTCCAGGGCAATGCGGGCTTCGACCAGGTGGCGCGCCTGCGCGCGCTGTTGCCCGGATTCGAGTTGTGTTTTGGCGCCGCGGTCGATGAACTGGGTCGCGACGGCCAGCGCCAGCGCTTCGGCAACCTGGTCGCCACCCGGCTGCCGCTGGCGCAAGTGCAGCATTACCCCTTGCCCTACCCGGCGCACGAGGACGTGCGTTCGATGCCGCGCATGTGCACCAGCGCCACCGTGGTGACGCCGTTCGGCCCGCTGCGCGTGATGGCGACCCACCTGGAGTTCTATTCCGACCGGCAGCGCCTGGCGCAGGCTCAGGGGCTGGTGCAACTGCATGCCGAGGCGTGCCTGCAGGCGGCGCATCCTCCGCTGGAGGACGATAGCGGCCAGCCGTTCCAGAACAAGGTGCATACCGCCAGCGCGGTGTTGTGCGGCGACTTCAATTTCGAGAAGGGCGACCCCGGGTACCGTGCCATCCAGCACCTGCCGGCACCGCGCGCGACCCGGCTCGACGACGCCTGGCACCTGGTGCACGGCGGCACGCCGCACGACCCGACCTTCCGCCTTTTCGACCGGCGTTACGGGCCCGAGCCGATCTGCTGTGATTTCGTGTTCGTGAGCGAAGACCTCAAGCCGCGCGTCCAGCGGCTGGAAGTCAACCTGCTCAGCCGCGCCTCCGACCACCAGCCGGTGCTGCTCGAACTGCGCTGAACGCCGCTGCGGCGACTTTTGTCGCGCAGCGTGCAGGCCACGCTCCCGACGCCGCTACGTGTCATCGTTGTGCCCTGGGTCAAAGTGACGATCTGGAGCGCGCGGTGTAGCGCTTCCTGAAAGCTGCATTGAGCGGCGCATTGCCTTGTGCCTGGCTCGCCGCGCGGCATGCCGGCGCCGCAGACCCGCGCCAACCGGCGGCCCGGCAATCGTCCGGTGCGATGGCGCTTGTCTCAATTTGAGAAATTCTGCGGTGTTGGCTTCGGCCTATTAGGGTTGTCCCTAGGTTCAAACTCACCGCATGATTCAACAATGCTTGGGTATTTCATTTCATAGGCAAGGCACTTCATAGGTGCCGCTACCCACAGGAGAGACACATGCAAAAGGTGTTGCACATCAACCCGGACAAATGCACCGGCTGTCTGCAGTGCGAAATGGCTTGTTCGTTCGAGAACTACGGCACCTTCGCCACTGCCAAGTCGCGCATCAAGGTGTTCGACTTCCACCATACCGGCAAGAAGGTCCCGTACACCTGCACCCAGTGCGACGAAGCCTGGTGCCTGCATGCCTGCCCGGTAGAGGCCATTTCCCGCGACACGGTGACAGGCGCCGTGGTGGTCAACGAAGCCACCTGCGTCGGCTGCAAGGTCTGCACGATCGCGTGCCCGTTCGGCACCATCAACTACGTGGAAGAAACCGGCAAGGTCCAGAAATGCGACCTGTGTGGCGGCGAGCCGGCCTGTGCCGATGCCTGCCCGACCGGCGCCATCACCTTTATCGACGCCAACTGGACCGGATTGGGCAAGATGGCGCAATGGGCTGACAAGCTCGGCAACCAGCCGTCGGCGGCTTAAGGAGAAACATCATGTCATGGACTGGAAAGATCCTTCGCGTCAACCTGAGCACCGGCACCATCAAGGTCGAGCCGACCAACATGGAGTGGGCGCAGGCCTATATCGGTTCGCGCGGACTGGGCACCAAATACCTGGTGGAGGAGGTCGACGCCAAGGTCGACCCGCTGTCGGCCGACAACAAGATCATCTGGGCCACCGGCCCGCTGAC
>JANMYG010000657.1:0-1634 GCA_031381865.1 Betaproteobacteria bacterium
CCTATCGACCCTATCGGGCCAGTTTGGCAAACGCCGAAGCGAGCGCCGTTGCAGCGGCAGGACGTGGTGCCGCCGTGGCGCCCGCGCCCGGCTGCCGATGGTGGCCGGAGCGCGCCGCCACCGGTTCACCCAGCTTCATCGTGAGCGCGATGCGTTTGCGCTGCAGATCCACCTCCAGCACCCTGACTTTCACGACCAATCCGGTCTTGACCACCTCGCGCGCGTCGTTCACGAACCTGTGGCTCAGTTGACTGACATGCACCAGTCCGTCCTGGTGCACCCCCAGGTCGACGAACGCGCCGAAGGCGGCCACGTTGCTCACGGTACCTTCGAGCACCATTCCTTCGCGCAGGTCGCGGATGTCCTGCATGCCCTCGTTGAGACTGGCCGCCCTGAAGTCCGGGCGCGGATCGCGGCTCGGTTTCTCCAGTTCGCCCAGGATGTCCCGCACCGTGACCACGCCCGCTTCGCCACCCGCAAACAGTTCCGGACGCAGGCTCTGCAGCAATTCGGTCCGGCCCATCAATTGCACTACCGACAATGCGGTGTGGCGCAGCACCCGCTCGACCACCGGATAGGTCTCGGGGTGCACCCCGGTCATGTCCAGCGGGTTGTCTCCGCCGCGAATCCGCAGGAAGCCGGCACACTGCTCGAAGGTTTTTGGCCCCAGGCCCGCGACTTGCAGCAACTGCTGCCGGTTGCGAAAGCCGCCGTTCGCGTCGCGCCAATGGACCAGCGAACTGGCCACCATCGCGGACAGGCCCGACACGCGCCGCAGCAGCGCGATGCTGGCGGTGTTCAGGTCGACACCGACGGTATTGACACAGTCTTCGACCACTGCGTCGAGGCTGCGGGCGAGCTCACCCTGGCTCACATCGTGCTGGTACTGGCCGACGCCGATCGACCTGGGCTCGATCTTGACCAATTCGGCCAACGGGTCTTGCAGCCGCCGCGCGATGCTGGCGGCGCCGCGAAGGCTGACATCCACATCGGGCATTTCCTGCGAGGCGAAGGCACTGGCCGAATAGACCGACGCACCGGCCTCGCTGACGACCACTTTCTCGGGCAACTTGCGACCGTGCCCGGCCGGGCCCGCCGTGGCTGTCGGCGCCAGTGGCGTGGCCGGCATGGCCAGCCGGGCGATCAACTCGGCGGCGAGCTTGTCGGTTTCCCGGCTCGCGGTGCCATTGCCGATGGCGATCAATTCGACACCGTGATCGCGGCAGAGCCTGGCCAGCACGACCAGCGCGCCGTCCCAATCCTTGCGTGGTTCATGCGGGAACACGGTCGCGGTGGCGAGCAATTTTCCGGTGGGGTCCACGACCGCCACCTTGACCCCGGTGCGAATGCCCGGATCCAGGCCCATGACCACGCGTGGCCCCGCCGGGGCGGCCAGCAACAGGTCGCGCAGGTTGTCGGCAAATACCTTGATCGCCACCGCCTCCGCCGCCTCGCGCAAACGCGCGAACAGGTCCCGTTCGGTCGACAGGCTGAGTTTGACGCGCCAGGTCCACCCCACGCATTTCTGAACTTTGCGATGTCGCTCTGGTTCTCGTCCTTGCCGGTTCGCAGCCGGCTCTTGAGCTGGCCGCTCGCCCACAACCAGTCACGCAGCCCTTGAACCAGCACGCTTT
>JANMYG010000678.1:0-4286 GCA_031381865.1 Betaproteobacteria bacterium
AAAGAACAGGCCCTTCTTGACGTCGCCCCGCAGCGCGGCGGCGAGCTGGTTGTCGATGCAGAACTGTCCCCAGCCGGCCAGACCGTCGCGCAGGCCGCACTGGGCCAGGCAGTCGAAGCTCTTGGTGCAGCGCGCCTTGACGTGGGCCACCGCCTGCAGCTTGTCCTCGATCTTCAGGTAGGCGCGCAGCCATTGTGTTCCCACGGCCCGCGCCGGCAGCCCGGCCACGCTGGTGAATTGCAGCAAGTCTTCGTCCCTGGCCTGCGCCAGCACGCGCTTGAACTCCGGGTGCGCATCACCTTCTTCGGTCACCGCAAACGGTGTGCCCAGCTGCACGGCGGCGGCGCCCAGCGACTGCAGGCGGCAGATGTCCTCGAAGCTGCGTATGCCGCCCGCGGCGATCAGCGGCACCTCGCGCTCGACCCCCGCCGAGCGCAGGAAAGCCAGCGATTGCGGAATGGCGTTCTCGAAGTCGAAGCGCGGGTCCTTCAGGTCGGCGATCTTTGCCGCGCCCAGGTGTCCGCCGGCCAGGCCGGGGTGTTCGATCACGATCGCCTCGGGCAGCCGCTTCTTGCGCTCCCATTTCCTGACCAGCAGCTGCACTCCGCGCGCGTCTGACAGGATCGGGATCAGGGCCGCGCGCGGATGGTCCCGGGCCAGGTCGGGCAGGTCCAGCGGCAGGCCGGCGCCGACCACCACGGCGTCGATCCCGCACTCGAGCGCGCGCGTGACCGAGGGGCCGTAGGCGGTGACGGCGCGCATCACGTTGATGGCCAGAAGCCCGCGCCCCTGGGCATGTGCCCGCGCGGCGACGATTTCACGCTCGAGCGCTTCCAGATTGGCCGCGTCGATGGCATCCCGGGCCGCTGGTCCGGGAGCCAGGCCGCGCGTGTGTTCCATCAGGTCCGGATGGTGGCGGCGCAGGTCCACCGACGAGATGGTTCCGACGCCGCCGAGCAGCGCGACGCTGCCAGCCAGCCGCTTGGCCGATACACCGATACCCATGCCGCCCTGCACCACCGGCAACAACGCGCGCCCGGCCAGCGCCAGCGGCCGCAGACCACCTTCGCGCAGCCAGGTGGCGCAACTCGCTTCGATATGGGGCAAGGGCGGGGGGGTCGTTGTCATGGTGGCGATACGGGCGAGTCATCGCCATCGGCGGAAAACTGAAGGTTAATCGCCTGACGCCAGTAGGGTTTTGAGATGGGTCAAGCTTCGGCCACCTCGAATCGACGGCCGCCCCGGCCACCTGCGCCGAGGGTAATTACCGGTGCGGTAGCTCCGGCGCGGCGGCTACCATCCCGCATGCTTCTGGTGCCACCCCCGATTGAAACCGCCGCTTGGCGGCGCTGGCTTTGTCCGTGACCGGCGCCGACCAGGCGCTGTTGAGCGTGCGCGGCGTCACGGTGCGTTTTGGCGGCATCCTGGCGCTGGACGCGGTGGCATTCGACGTCGCGCGCGGCGGCATCTGCGGCCTGATCGGCCCCAACGGCGCGGGCAAGACGACGTTGTTCAACTGCATGAGCCGCCTGTACAACTACCAGAGCGGCGACATCCTGTTCGAGGGCAAATCCATCACGGCGACGCCCACGCACCGGGTGGCGGGGCTGGGCATGGGCCGCACCTTCCAGAACCTCGCGATGTTCCGCACCATGCCGGTGCGCGAGAACGTGATGGTCGGGGCACATGCGCGCTCCTCCTGCGGCTTTTTGTCGAGCGCCTTGCGACTGCCCCGCGTGCGCGCCGAAGAGCGCCGCCTGCAGCAGCGCGCGGACGAGATCATGGATTACCTGGGCCTGTCGCCGTTTCGCGACCGCGCGGTGGGCGACCTGCCCTTTGGTACCCAGAAGCGGGTCGAACTGGGCCGGGCGCTGGCGGCCGACCCCAAGCTGCTGATGCTGGACGAACCCGCCGCAGGCCTGAACCATGAAGAACTGGGCGAACTGGCCCGCCTGATCCGCGACGTGCGCGACCGCCTGCGGATCACGGTGCTGCTGGTGGAGCACCACATGAGCCTGGTGATGGGGGTGTCCGACCATATCGTGGCGCTCAACTTCGGCCGCAAGATCGCCGAAGGGACGCCGGCCGAGATCCAGAGCCACCCCGAAGTGATCGAAGCCTATCTCGGTACACCGGCGCACGGCCATGCGGGGGGCGGCCATGGCCAGGTTGCTTGAGGTCGCCGCGCTGGGCGCGGCTTATGGCGCCACGCGGGTGTTGCACGATGTCGCGTTCTCGCTCGAAGCCGGGCACATCACGGCCATCCTGGGCGCCAACGGCGCCGGCAAGACCACCACCCTGCGCGCCTTGTGCCAGACCGTGCGCACCAGCGGCAGCATTGTCTTCGACGGGCAGCAGCTGGTCGGCAAGGCGACCGAAAACGTGGTGCGCATGGGGGTGGCGCACGTGCCCGACGGGCGTGGCACCTTCACGGCCCTGTCGGTCGAGGAGAACCTGCGCCTGGGTGCCTATGTGCGCGGCAACAAGGCCGAACTGGTGCTGGACCTGGAGAAGGCGTTCACGCGTTTTCCGATCCTGAAGGCGCGCCGGCACCAGCAGGCCGGCACCCTGTCGGGCGGCGAGCAGCAGATGCTGGCGATCAGCCGGGCCCTGATGCTGCGGCCGAAGTTGCTACTGCTCGACGAGCCGTCCTTCGGCCTGGCGCCGTTGATCGTGG
The DNA here is from genome assembly GCA_031381865.1 of Betaproteobacteria bacterium. Classification (GTDB taxonomy): domain Bacteria; phylum Pseudomonadota; class Gammaproteobacteria; order Burkholderiales; family Burkholderiaceae_C; genus CAISIP01. The sequence continues at coordinate 2,678 of JANMYG010000678.1, forward strand.
CCGAGATCTTCAGCATCATGCGCACCATCAACGAAGAGGACAAGGTCAGCATGTTGCTGGTCGAGCAAAACGCCAGTCTGGCGCTCGACCTGGCCGACTACGCCTACCTGCTGGAGACCGGCCGGGTCGCGTTGTCCGGGCCGAGCGAGCAGATCAAGAACGACGAATCGGTGCGCCGCGCGTACCTGGGCTATTAGATGACCCCCACGCTTGTCACTGCCCCGGCAACGGCCAAAGCCGGTGCCGCACGTACTGCGCTGGACGTGCCTCCGCGAGACGCGGCGGCTCGTCGGCCCATCCAAGCCTGCGCAGGCAGGCTTGAAGCCGCGAGCCTCCGCCCCGAGGGGGCTAATTTTGGCTTCGCCGCACTTCGTGAGCCTTGGGGCGGCCCAGCGGAAAATTGCCCTTTGCTTGCGATTGCTGATTCGTAATGGAAGCCTTCCTGCACCAGATCTTCTCCGGCCTGGCCAACGGCTGCATCTACGGCTCGGTCGCGCTGGCGCTGGTCATGATCTACCAGGCCACGCACCATATCAACTTCGCGCAGGGCGAGATGGCCACCTTCAGCACCTTCGTCGCCTGGGCGCTGATCCAGGCTGGCTGGCCTTATTGGGGCGCGTTCCTGGCCACCGTGGCGATCTCGTTCACCGGTGGCCTGGTGCTGCAGCGCCTGATTCTGCGGCCGGTGGAAAAGGCGCCGGTGCTGACCAACGTGAGCGTCTTCATCGGCCTGCTGCTGATCTTCAACGCCTTGTCGGGTTGGATCTTCGACCACACGCTGAAATCGTTTCCGAGCCCGTTTCCCAAGGACATGGCATTGGCCACCAAGTACTTCTCGGCGCACGACCTGGGGTCGGTCGGTGTCATGCTGGGGGTACTGGTCGCGTTGTTCGTGTTCTTCCGCCTCACGCCGCTGGGGCTGGCGATGCGCGCCGCGGCGCAGAACCCGGATTCGGCACGCCTGGTCGGGGTGCGCGTGTCGTGGATGCTGGCGCTGGGCTGGGGGCTGGCGGCCGCCATTGGCGCGGTGGCCGGCATGATGGTGGCGCCGGTGGTGTTCCTCGACCCCAACATGATGTCCGGCATCCTGCTGTATGGCTTCGCGGCCGCCCTGCTGGGCGGCATCGACAACCCGCTGGGCGCCGTGGTCGGTGGTTTCGTGGTCGGCGTGCTGGAGAACCTGCTGGGCGCCTACGTGATCGGCACCGAACTGAAGTTGACGGTGGCGCTGGTGCTGATCGTGCTCACGCTGACGCTGCGGCCCAACGGGCTGTTCGGCAAGACGGTGGTGACACGCGTATGAGTTGCCGGTCCGCTCCCCAGGCGCATGCCGGCGCAGTGTGCGACACGAAGGACCCCGCATGAAGATCCTGCACGGCAGATGGTTGTGGCTGTGGGCCGCGCTGCTGGTGGTGGGGCTGCTGGTGTTGCCGTTCCTGGTCAAGAACTACCGGGTGTTCCAGTTCAACCTGGTGCTGGTATATGCGATCGCGATTCTCGGATTGAACATTCTCACTGGCTTCAACGGCCAGATATCACTGGGCCATGGCGCTTTCTACGCCTTCGGCGCGTACACGGCGGCGGTGCTGATGGACAAGCTGGGCGTGCC
>JANMYG010000685.1:0-5102 GCA_031381865.1 Betaproteobacteria bacterium
GCCGCAGCACCGGCCGCTCGACGCTGCAGCGCGGCAGCGCGGACGGGCAGCGAGGATGGAAGTGGCAGCCGGTCGGCGGCGCCAGCGGCGACGGGATTTCGCCCTTGACGGGAATGAAGACGCGTTTCTTCACCTCGAGCCGGGGTTCGGACGCCAGCAGCGCCTGGGTGTAGGGGTGGTTGGGCCGCCCGAAGATCTGCTGCGCCGGCGCCGACTCGACCACCCGGCCGAGGTACATGATGACGACCCGGTCCGACAGGTGGCGCACCACGCCGAGGTCGTGGCTGATGAACAGGTAGGTCAGGTGCAAGGCGTCGCGCAACTCGATGAACAGGTTGAGCACCTGCGCCTGAATCGACACGTCGAGCGCCGCCACCGCCTCGTCGCAGACCAGGAACTCGGGCTTCACCGCCAGCGCCCGGGCGATGCCGATGCGCGCGCGTTGCCCGCCCGAAAACTGGTGCGGGAAGCGGCGCATGGCCGAGGCGTCCAGCCCCACGCGGCGCAGCAGCTGTTCCACGTAACCGGCCTGTTCGCCGGCCGGCACGATGCCGTGCACGACCGGCGCTTCACCGACGATGTCCAGCACCCGCATGCGCGGGTTGATGGACGCGTACGGGTCCTGGAAGATCATCTGGATCGCCAGCAGGTCCTTGCGCGTGCGCTGCGTCGCCGACGGGCCGATGTCCTGGCCTTTCCACAGCCGCATGCCGGCGCTCAGGCCGAGCAGGCCGACCGCCAGCCGGCCGAGCGTGGACTTGCCGCAGCCGGATTCACCCACCAGTCCGACCACTTCGCCCGAGCGGATCTCCAGCGACACCTCGTCCACCGCGTGCACCACCTCTTCGCGCAGCCCGGCGCCCAGCAGGTTGCTGATCCTGTCCACGCTGTCGAGCGGCTTGACGAAACGCTTGCTGACGCCGCGCAGCTCGAGCAGTGGCGCCGGCGCTGCGCTCATTGACATGCCTTCGTGCTGCGCACTGCGGCGCGAGCTTGCTTGGGGCGGCCCGGCGCTGCGCTCATTGACATGCCTCCGTGCTGCGCACTGCGGCGCGAGCTTGCTTGGGGCGGCCCGGCGCTGCGCTCATGCCGACGCTGCCACCATGTCGGCGACCGGATGGAAACACCGCAACGTGCGCCCGCCCACGGACTGCAGCGGCGGCGGCTGCAGGCATGCGTCGCTGGAGCGGTCGCAGCGTTCGCGAAACGGGCAACCGGCGGGCAGGTTGGCCAGCGACGGTGTCATGCCCGGAATCTGCCGCAGCGGGCGCCCGCGCGCATTGCGCGACGGCGCCGAGGCGATCAGCGCATGCGCATAGGGGTGGCGCGGATGCTCCAGCACCTGCTCGGCGCTGCCGCTTTCGACGATCTTGCCGGCGTACATCACACACACCGTATCAGCCAGGCCGGCAATCACCGACAGGTCGTGCGTGATCCAGATCAGCGCCGCGCCCGACTCCTGGCACAGCTTCTGCATCTCGTACAGGATCTGCCCCTGGATCGTGACATCCAGCGCCGTCGTGGGTTCGTCGCAGATGATCAGGTCGGGCTGGTTGAGCAGCGCGATGGCGATCGCCACCCGCTGGCGCATGCCGCCCGAGAACTGGTGCGGGTACGACAGCAGGCGCTGCTCGGGCGCGGCGATGCCCACGCGCTCCAGCGCATCGCGGCACATGGCGCGCGCCTGCTGCCGGCCGACATCCTGGTGCGCCAGCACCGATTCGATCATCTGCGTGTCGATGCGCAGCACCGGGTTGAGCGTCATCATCGGGTCCTGGAAGATCATCGCGATGCGGTTGCCGCGGATCTTGCGCATCTCGTCCGGCGCCAGCCCGAACAGCTCGCGGCCGTTGAGGCGGATGCTGCCCGACACGATGCGGCCGGGCGCATCGATCAGGCCCATGATCGAGTAACCGGTCAACGACTTGCCCGATCCCGATTCGCCGACCAGGCCCAGGATCTGGCCCGGCAGGACCGACAGCGATACGCCGTCGACCGGCGTCACCGTGCCGCCGCGCGTGCTGAACTGCGTCGTCAGGCCTTCGATGGCCAGCGTAGGCTGATCGGCGGCGCGGCTCAAGTGGTTCGCTCCAGGATGAGGTGTCACTCGCGCTCCATGCAATGCAGTTGATTCGCGAAACACCGCGGAACCGGCTTTGCCGGGCCGCTGGTGTTGCCCCCTTGAGGGTGGGATGCGGCTACACGCAGTGAGCCGCGACGGGGGTGTTTCATATCACTGGCTCTGCAGCCGCGGATTGAGCACGTCGCGCAGCTGGTCGGCCACCAGGTTGATGGCCACGATCACGACCAGCAGCGCGATGCCGGGAAACACGCTGATCCAGTATTTGCCCGACATCAGGTACTGTGAGCCGTTGGAGATCAGCAGGCCGAGCGAGGGCGAGGTCGGCGGCAGGCCCAGCCCCAGGAACGACAGCGTGGCCTCCAGCGTGATGGCCGACGCCACCTGCAGCGCGGTCACGGCCAGCAGCGGTGTCAGGCAGTTCGGCAACAGGTGGCGGAAGATGATGCGGCTGGTCGACAGGCCCAGGCAGGTGGCCGCCTCGATGTATTCCTTGCGCCGTTCCACCAGCGCGATCGAGCGCGCCGAGCGGGCGTAGTAGGCCCACTTGACGGCCACCAGTGCGACGATGATCTTGCCCAGGCCGGGGCCGGTCAGCGCCAGCAGGATCAGCGCGATCAGGATCGGCGGAAACGACAGCTGGATGTCGACCAGCCGCATGATGAAACCCTCGACCCGGCCTCCCAGATAAGCCGCCCACAGGCCCAGCGACAGGCCGATGGCCAGCGCGATCGCGGTGCTGACGACCCCCACCAGCACCGAGGTGCGCACGCCGTACAGGATCGCCGACACCATGTCGCGCCCCTGCTCGTCCGAACCCAGCACGAAGGTCAGCTTGCCGTCGCCCGATTTTTCGCCCGGCGGCAGGCGCGAATCCAGCACGTCGAGCACCATCAGGTCGTACGGGTTTTGCGGCGCCAGGAAAGGCCCGGCGATGGCCGCGAACAACACCAGCGCCAGCAACACCAGCCCGGCAACCGCCAGTCTGCTGGCCAGGTAGGCCCGCACGAACCGCCGGAACGGCGTCTCGATGTCGGTCGCCACGAGCGCGGCTTGCGGGTCGGTCATGGGCGTCAGCCTTTCACGTCCGACAGCCGCACGCGCGGGTCGAGCAGCGAATACATCACGTCCACCACCAGGTTGATCAGGATGAACAGCGTCACCGTCAGCAACAGGTAGGCCACCACCACCGGCCGGTCCAGCACCCGGATCGAGTCGATGATCAGCTTGCCGATGCCGGGCCAGGCGAAGATCGATTCGGTGACGATCGCGAAGGCGATCAAGGCGCCGAACTGCAGCGCGATCACGGTCACGATCGGGATCAGGATGTTCTTGAGCACATGCACGCCGATGATGCGCCGGTTGGCCAGCCCCTTGGCGCGCGCGAACTTCACGTAGTCCTGCAGCATCGCCTCCTGGGTGCCGGCATGGGTGAGCCGGATCACCAGCGCGATATTGAACAACGACAGGTTGAGCGCCGGCAGCACCAGGTGCCGCAGGCCGTCGAGCGTCAGGAAACTCAGCGGAATGCCCAGCACCGGCACGGTCTGGCCGCGGCCGCTGGACGGCAACCAGCCGAGCTGGACCGAGAACAGCATGATCAGCATCAGGCCGACCCAGAACGTCGGCAGCGAGAAACCGAGGATCGAAAAACCCATGATCGCCCGGCCCGCCAGCGCGTCGCGGCGCAATCCGGCCCACAAGCCCAGCGGAACGCCCAGCAGGATCGAGACCAGCATTGCCACCACGGCCAGCTCCAGTGTCGCGGGCAGGCGTTGTGCGATCAGGGTCAGGGCCGGGGTCGAATAGGCGAATGAGCGCCCCAGGTCACCGGCCAGCGCGCTTTGCAGGAACAACGCGTATTGCACCCACATCGGCTGGTCCAGGCCAAACGCCACCACCGTGGCCAGGCGTTCGGCCTGCGTCGCCTCGGGGCTGATCAGGATATCGACCGGGTTGCCGATCGCATAGATGCCGACGAACACCAGCAGCGACATGACCAGCAGCACGAACACGCTTTGCAGCACGCGCCGCACGACAAAAGCGATCATGCGACCGAATTCCGCGCGCGCGCCCGCTGTTCACTGGGGTACCTTCGTGCTCCGCACTGCGGTGCGGGTTTGCTTGGGAGCGGCCCGGCGCGGCGCCCACAGGAGTACCTTCGTGCTCCGCACTGCGGTGCCGGCTTGCCTGGGGGCGGCCCGGCGCGGCGCCCATGGCCGGCGCCACGCCCGGATGTGCGCGTGTACGCCATGTCCGCGTCTTCTCAGCGCGGCTTGAAGTTGAACGCGTAGGTGCGCTCGTCGCCACGGCCTTCGTAGGTGAGCCCTTTCTTGACCGCCCATGCCGACACCTGGAAATGCAGCGGGATCAGCGCCACGTCGTTGCTGATCATGGTGGCCGCCTCCTGCAGCATCTTGTGCCGCGCGGGTTCATCCATCGTCTCCAGCGCCTTGACCAGGATCGCGTCGAGCTTCGGGTTGCAGTACTTGGCCCAGTTGACCACGCCCATGCCGGTGGCCGGGTTTTCGCAGGCCAGCAGGGCGCGCATCGGCGAGCTCAGGTCGATGCTGCCGCCCCAGGCGATCAGCGCCACCGAAAACTCGAACTTGCCCCCGCGCGGCGCGTACACCGCCATCGGCATGGTATCGACCTTGGTGTCGATGCCGACCCGCGTGAACATCTGCGCCACGGTCTGGGCGATCTTCTCGTCGTTCACGAGCCGGTTGTTCGGGCCATGCACGGTGAGCCCGAAACCATTCGGGAAACCGGCCTGGGCCAGCAGCTTCTTGGCGCCGTCGGCGTCGAACTTCTGCGGCTTGAGCGCCAGGTTGTAACCCGGCGAGCCGGGCACCACCAGGTTTTCGGTCGATTCGGACAGACCTTCCATGACCCGGTCACGGATCGCGTCGCGGTTGATCGCCATCGAGAGGGCGCGCCGCACGCGCACGTCCTTGAGCGGGTTGGCGGGCAACACCGCCCCGCTCTTGTCGGTCAGGAACGGCGACTTGTCGCGCCAGTC
>JANMYG010000718.1:0-3846 GCA_031381865.1 Betaproteobacteria bacterium
GCTGCGCGTGTCCACGAACACGTCCTTGATCGCCGCGCATACCGCATCGGTGTCGACGGTCATGAACTCGTCCACCAGGTCGCGTGCGATGCGGAAGGTTTCTTCCCCCACCAGCTTGACCGCCGTGCCGTCCGAGAACAGTCCCACGTCATGCAGCGTGACGCGTTTGCTGGCGGCCACCGATTGCATCATGGCGTCGGAGTCGTTCATCTGCACGCCGATCACGCGGATTTAGGGGCGCACCGCCGTGATGTAGTTGGCCACGCCCGAGATCAGACCGCCGCCGCCGATGGCCACGAACACGGCGTGCAGCTCACCCTGGTGCTGGCGCAGGATTTCCATCGCCACCGTGCCCTGACCGGCGATCACGTCCGGGTCGTCGAAGGGGTGCACGAAGGTCAGGCCCTGCTGCTGCTGCAGTTGCACCGCATGCTGGTAGGCGTCCGAATAACTGTCGCCGAACAACACGATGTCGCCGCCCAGCGCCCGGACCGCCTCGACCTTGAGCTGGGGCGTGGTGGTGGGCATCACGATCACGGCGCGCGAGCCCAGTTTGTGCGCACCGAGCGCCACACCCTGCGCATGGTTGCCGGCCGACGCGCAGATCACGCCCTTGGCGAGTTGCTCCGGGCTCAGCTGCACCATCATGTTATAGGCGCCGCGCAGCTTGAAACTGCGCACCGGTTGCTGGTCTTCGCGCTTGAGCAGCACCTTGTTGTGCAGCCTGCGGCTCAGGTTGCGCGCCGGTTCCAGCGCCGACTCGATCGCCACGTCGTAGACGCGCGCGGTCAGTATCTTTTTCAGGTAGTCGGCGGGGGTGAGGTGTTTGGTCTTCATCAGGGGCAATGGCTGGCCGTCGATGATAAGCGGCGCAACCGCAACCGCAACCGCAACCGCCACCGCAACCGCAACCGCCACCGCATCCGCATCCGCATCCGCATCCGCATCCGCATCCGCATCCGCAGCCGGCGCCCGGTGGCTGGGCTACAACGGCGCACTGGCAAAATTGCACCCACGGGCCAGCGCCTTTGGGCTCTGACGCAATCGACCTCGCAATCAACATTTTTTTTGGAGACCAGACCGCCATGGAATGCACAGTCAGCTGGACCGGAGCCACCGGCACGCGCTCGGGAATGGGATTTCTGGCCGAAACCGGCAGCGGCCACACGCTTGTGATGGATGGCGCGCCGGACGCCGCCAAACCCGAAAACGGCGGCCAGAACCTGGCGCCGCGGCCGATGGAAACGCTGCTCGCCGGCGCCGGCGGCTGCACCGCCTACGACGTGGTGGTGATCCTCAAACGCGGGCGCCACGATGTGCGCGGCTGCTCCTGCACATTGACCGCCCAGCGGGCCGAGGTGGAGCCCCGCGTGTTCACCGCGATCCACATGCATTTCAAGGTGTCGGGCAAAGGCATCCCGCCGGCGGCCGTGGAGCGCGCCATCGCCATGAGCCACGACAAGTACTGCTCGGCCACGATCATGCTGGGCAAGACTGCGGCCATCACCACCAGCTTCGACCTGATCGAAGTGGGTTGAGGTGGGTCCGATCGACCGAGGCCGGTTGAGTGCGACCTGGATCGCGCTGCCAGTTTCTAGACCCGGTGCGCCACGCTGGTCATCAACTTCGCTGCGGCCCGCATCAGGTCCTTCACCGGTGCCGGCAGTTCCAGCGCTCCGGCGGCCTGCGCTTCCTGCGCGTGGCGTGCTTCGTCGTCTTTCATCTGCGCGACGATCGCGCGCGAGGCATGGTCGTTGGCGGGCAGCCGTTCCATGTGGCCCTGCAGGTGGGCTTCGACCTGCCGTTCGGTCTCCACCAGGAAGCCCAGGCTGACGCGGTCGCCCAGCCGCCCGGCCAGCAGGCCCAGGCCAAAGGCGCCGGCGTACCACAGCGGGTTGAGCAGCGAGGGCCGTGCGCCGAGTTCGTCCAACCGTTGCCGGGTCCAGGCCAGGTGGTCGGTTTCCTCGGCGCTCGCGCGTTCGAACTGGGCCCGCAGTGCGGGATTGCTGGTGGCGAAGGCCTGTGACGCATACAGGGCCTGGGCACAGACCTCGCCCACGTGGTTGACGCGCATCAGCGCGCCGGCCTCGGTCTTTTCCTGCACGCTGAGTTCGGTCGGCTGGCCCGGCAGCGTGGGGCAGGCGCGCGACGCACGCGGCGCCGCAAAAAGGGTGCGCAGGGCGGCGTCGGCGGCGGTCAGGAAGGCATCAGTCGGTGTGCTCATAATTCTGCGAAAGGGTTGGGAAAGCGAACGCTCAGCGGGCGTGTAAATGATCCGGCGTCTTCGGAACAAAGAGTCCGGGCGCCCTGCGCCGATCAGACAATCAACTCAAGGTTCGAAGGCTTTGCACCGATGACTACGCTGGGCGTTACGCGCTGGTCGAAGGTCGCGAGTCGCCCGTTATTGCGCACTGCCAGGGCCAACAAATAGGCATCCGTGACCTGCCGATGTCCCAGCAGTCGCTGCCAGTCGATCAAGTCCAACGCAAGCAAATTGACATCAGCAGGCCAAAAGGCGTGTTCTGGCGCTGCGCAAGCCATGGCCAGGCGCTGTGCCACCTGGGCCGTGGGTCTGGGGGTGGGGTAGCCTGGTTGCGACATGATTCGTACCATACCGTTTTGCGTGATCGGGCAGGAAGCCCAGCCTTCCGCGGCTTCCCGCTCCATCCAATCCATGGCCCGACGATGCATCGCGTGCCCGCCATCCAACAAGGCGATAAGCACATTGACATCCAACAGCGCGCGCATCAAACACCCTCGGCGTCGCGCAGTGCATCAATCTGGGCATCGGTGATCAAGACGCCCTGCGACGGAAACGGTTGAAAACCGGCCACCGAACGCAGACCTCCCGCGCAAGGCTGCTCAATGCCACTTGCGCCAGACATGGCCTCTCGCAACAAGCGCGAGATCACGGTACCTGCCGACACACGTTGCCGGCTCGCCATTTCCTTTGCCGCCGCAAGAACGTCATCTTCAATGTCAATTGTTGTTCTCATGGGTCCCTTCAGTTGGTGCAGAGTCATCATGATGCTATCACATCACTCAATTGAAATGGTTCGAAAGCAGCCGACTTGCCGCCATTTTTCACACTGGTTCATAGCTGCAAGATAGCCCTGCAGGCTGTGCGACAGGCGCTCCAGCAGGTTGTGCGTCGTAGGTTGTTTTGGTCCTGTTCACCCGCGATTTTCAAGACCTCCGGACAGGGCCAGGGGCAGCCCGCCGCGAACCCGTGTTTCGCGCCAGATCGCAAGCAAATCCGGATCAAAAAGTCATTTGTTGCAGCACTGCAACGAAAACCGGTCCGACAGGCAAATTTATCCCTCAAGTCTTTGCCAAATAGTTGCTGGTCTGGTGCAATAGACCCAACTTCCTGAAATAGGAGGTTGGCCCGGGGATCCGAATCTCTACCGGAGCCCTATGTTTAACCTTGGAGAAACTTGAAATGAAAAAAACCCTAGTAGCACTCGCTGCCCTGGCCACAGTCGGCGCAGCTTTTGCACAGTCCACCGTCACGCTATACGGCAAGATTGACTGGACGATCCAGAACCGCACCCAGACCACCGCTGGTGTGAAATCCGCACTCGGCAACGCTGGCATGGAAGTCAATTCCGCTGGCCTGTCCGGTAGCCGTTGGGGCATGAAAGGCTCTGAAGACCTCGGCGGTGGCATGAAAGCCATCTTCGATCTGCAAAGCGGTTTCAATATCGATAACGCCTTTTCTCTCCAAGGCGGTCGGCTGTTCGGTCGTCAAGCCTACGCCGGTCTGGCCGGTGGTTTCGGTACCTTCACCGCTGGTCGCCAATACAGCCCGATCGACACGGTCTGGGGCACCTACGACGGACAAGG
>JANMYG010000762.1:0-2449 GCA_031381865.1 Betaproteobacteria bacterium
CCACGGCGCGGATGTGCTTCTGCCCGAGGTTGCGCGGGTCGGGCAGCATCTTGAAGCCCGCACGTTCGCGCAGGTCGCGGAAGAAGCGGCGCAGAAAGTCCGCCCGCTCCTGGCGCGTCTTGTGCGACACGGTCTTCAGGCGCGCGGTGTGCTGCTGGTTGTGAAGCTTCAGCAGCACTTCCAGCGCCTGCATCGGGTCGGCCCGGCCGGGTACGTACCGGTCCAGGATGTTTTGGTCGGTCAGGCCCGACCAGTCGCGTGGCCGCAGCGGTTGATGAGATGCGCGGCCCACGGGTGGCGGGCGGCGCGATGACGAAGGATCGAAGGCAGTGTGAGGCATGACGTTCTCCAGCGTGGGTGCGCGCCGCCCGAACAGCGCGCACCGCTTGACCATGGAATCGGCGGTGGTGCCCGGCCCGGTGGATTCCGTCGCCCGGCCGGGCAGAGGTCTTTCGTTTCGGAGCAGCACGCGACCACGGCGTCGCTGCACCTACCCAGGGTTGCGCCAGCGCACGCAGCAGTGCTGCGGGCTGGCCCGGTCATCCTTAAAAATGAAACGGGTTGATCCGGCCCGTGCGCGGGTTTCCGCGCCACACGGGGGCTGTGATGCCGCCGGCCTCAGGGGCGGTGGCGACATCGGCAGCCAGGTCGGGCCTGGTGCCATCGCTGGATCAGTTCTTCAGCTTTCGTAGCGCCATCCACCTGCATGGGTCCACCCCTCACCGAGAGTCCGGGGTGGTGTCAGGTTGTCGAGCGGAGCGACACGCGGCGGAGCCCATGAGGGGCAAGCACGACCGCATGCCTTGCCGTTCACGATGGAAGGGCAGATGCTCGAACGGATGGCGGGAACAGGTGCGACGGCATCAGGTGCCGGCACGACATCAGCATGGGCTGCGACGCGCTTCAGGGAGCGCCCGGCAAAGATTGCCGGCAGGTCGCAGACATCGGCTCTACGAACGACAACCACAAGGCCATGGCCTCAGGGGTCACGGCCAGCCTGATTCAAGGATCAGGGCTACAGGGGCAGGTAACGACTGCGACGCCTTTCGCTCCGGAGGAGCTGGCCATCAGGAGGGCCATCGGGAGCCGTCAGTTGACAACAGCCCGGAGCCCATCGTCAAGGCGGGGCACACGCAATCGGCGCGATACCCGGCGCCTTGCGTATGGCGTTGCATGGGCGCTTGATGCGGCCCCATTTCCTGATCCACAACCGCACACCTGCCGCGCCTGGGGTTGACGCGCAACACCTTGGCCTCTGGTTCTGAACGTGGATGTCGAAAGGCTGCATCGTGCATTGAAGGCGGCCATACGCCGACCAGCGAAGACGCCGTGCCATGCCAGCGCAGTGACTCTGAAGAGCGATGTCGGCGCCAACGTCGACAGTGACACCGACGCTGCGCTCACACGGCAGACGCACCGCGGTGGCACGCAGATGTCAGCCGAGTTGCAGTTCGCGCCATCTGGGCACAGGAAGCGGCGCCGAATGGTCAGAACCGGGGTTGACGCGCCATCCGCGCATGCGACGTTGAGCGGGCAGACAGGTGGAGCCTGGCATGAGCAAATTCTTGTGGGTCAGTGGCCAACTGGCCGAGGTGCAGCGCTTCATCAACGTACGGATGCGCTGGTGCGAGCAATACCCTTCGCGAGAGCGGCGCGAACTGTGGGTGACCACCACCGACGGCCAGGACATCAAGCTCATCGTCCACGGCCGCCTGATGCCGGCTCGCCGTGGCCACCAGGTCATCGGCCTGCTGCTTGGCGACCAACTGGTCGGCCTCTACAACGCCACTGCCGGCAAGCAGGTCAACTACATCCGAAGCGATCCGCCGTTGCTCTGGCGGCGATACCATGCAGCCACCATCGCCTTGCTGTCGGCCATCAGCATCACCGCCTTGGCGATGTCTGCGGGGGCAACGCTGTTGGTTGGCGTGCCGCTGGTGCTGCTTTGCGCACCGCTGGTGGTGGCCGGGCGCCTGCTCTGGCGATACCAGACAAGGCGACAGGGCGATCGTGCCATGGCGATCGCGAAGTGCCAGGCCCGCGGACGGCCGCTGCTGCATCGGGTGAAGTAGTCCAGCGCGAACCTCTGCGATCGGCCGGCCCGTGCGACACCGGCGCCGTTGCGCGGCAGTTCGCCGGTAGGTATGGACGAAACTATATTCAAAGCGACGAAACATCAACTTTGCTGACGTTCGATCGCTTAAGATGTAGCACATGACACCAGCCGGCCTAAGTGCGGCGTCTCGCAGCCAGCTAAGCAAACTGCTGCGCGACAGCCCGCCCATCGTGACGCCACGCCAAGCTGCCACCGCGCTCGGGCTGACGCCCGCGGCGGCTGCCCGCAGACTCGCAGTCTGGTCGCGTGCGGGCTGGCTGGCGCGTGTTCGCCGGGGCGCCTACGTTCCTGTACCCATCGAATCCGAATCGGCCGATGTGGCGCTGGATGATG
>JANMYG010000554.1:0-2718 GCA_031381865.1 Betaproteobacteria bacterium
CCGGGTCGGGACTCCCTTGGTGTCCGGTGCAACGGTAACGGCCACGGTAGTGGCGCACGGCAAACATGACAAGGTCGGCATTTTCAAGATGCGCCGTCGCAAGCACTATCAGAAGCGTCAAGGGCACCGCCAGCAGTTTACTGAACTGCAAATCGGGGCGATCACCGCTTGATGAAACTTGGGAGACGGGTTTTTACTCCGTGTCCCTATTGACAGGAGAAGTTCATGGCACAGAAAAAAGGCGGCGGCTCTACGCGCAACGGGCGCGATTCAAAGCCCAAAATGCTCGGTGTGAAGGCGTTCGGCGGGGAGTTGATTACGGCCGGGTCCATCATCGTACGGCAGCGGGGAACGAAGTTTCATGCTGGTACCAATGTAGGTATCGGCAAGGACCATACCTTGTTTGCATTGGAGGGCGGGACGGTGTCGTTTGCCGTGAAAGGCTCGCTGAACAAGCATACCGTGAGTGTCACGCCAGCCTGAAGCCAAGCGCCGCCGCGTGTTGAAACCCTGCGCCAGTCGCGGGGTTTTTCGTTTATGTATCTTGTAATTGCGCGTCATGCGCACCTCCCGCGTCACCAGCCTGGCCCGATTTCTTTCTCGCGAGGTCCGTTGGTGGAATGCACCAGCGCCTCACAACCATGAAGTTCGTTGACGAAGCCTATATTGACATCTCCGCCGGAGATGGCGGGGCCGGGTGCGTCTCGTTTCGTCATGAGAAGTACAAGGAATTCGGCGGCCCGAATGGAGGTGATGGCGGCCGCGGTGGGCATGTCTTCGCCGTTGCGGATCCCAATCTGAATACGCTGGTGGACTTCCGCTTTTCGCGTCGGCATGATGCCAGGCGCGGCCAGCATGGGATGGGGTCAGACATGTTCGGGGCCGCCGGTGACAACATCACGCTGAAGATGCCGGTCGGAACAGTCATTACGGACGCGGAAACCGGCGAAGTACTGTACGAACTGTTGACGCCAGGGGAGGTCATCACCATCGCCAAGGGTGGGGATGGTGGCTTCGGCAATATGCGCTTCAAGAGCGCCATCAACCGGGCGCCGCGCCAGAAGACCCCTGGCTGGCCGGGCGAGAAGAAGAGCTTGAAGCTGGAACTGAAGGTGCTCGCGGATGTCGGTCTGCTGGGCATGCCGAATGCGGGAAAATCCACGTTGATCACCGCCATTTCGAACGCCCGACCCAGGATTGCAGACTATCCTTTCACTACTTTGCACCCAAATCTGGGCGTTGTGCGGGTCGGCCCGGAACAAAGCTTTGTCGTGGCGGACCTGCCAGGGCTGATTGAAGGTGCCGCCGAGGGAGCGGGACTCGGGCACTTGTTCTTGCGCCATCTTCAACGGACCCGCCTGCTGTTGCATATCGTGGACATGGCTCCGTTCGATGATTCGGTCGACTCGGTGGCGCAGGCCAAGGCGATCGTCAATGAACTCAAGAAATACGACTTGGCGCTTTATCGCAAGCCGAGATGGCTGGTTCTGAACAAACTCGACATGGTGCCGGCGCAAGACCGCGCACCGTTGGTCAAGGATTTCGTCAAGCGACTCAAGTTCAAGGGCCCGGTCTTTGAAATTTCCGCCCTCAGCCACGAGGGTTGTGAGGCGTTGGTGAAGGCGGTTTACAAGCACATCAAGGCCCAGCAGGTGACCGAGCAGCCACCGGCCGAGTTGGATCCGCGCTTTTCTCCAGACGCACTGGCCTGAAAATTGTGTGTTCGCCGAACCGGGTCGGGCGCGTCTGAAGAGCAGGCAAGACAAGCCCACATGAGCACGGAAAACGCAATAGCGGTGGTGAAGGACGCAAAACGCATCGTGGTCAAGGTCGGATCGAGCCTCGTGACCAATGACGGCCGTGGGCTGGACGAGAACGCGATCGGCGAGTGGAGTCGCCAATTGGCCGTGCTGGTGCGCGGCGGCCGCGAGGTCATCATGGTCTCCAGCGGTGCGATTGCGGAGGGCATGAAGCGCCTGGGCTGGTCGGTGCGCCCGCATGAGGTGCACGAATTGCAGGCCGCCGCCGCCGTGGGGCAAATGGGCCTGGCGCAGATGTACGAGTCGAAGCTGCGTGAAAACGGCCTCGGCAGCGCGCAGGTATTGTTGACACATGCGGACCTGGCCGACCGGGAGCGTTACCTCAACGCAAGATCGACCTTGCTGACTTTGCTGAAGCTCGGAGTCGTGCCGGTCATCAATGAAAACGATACGGTCGTCAATGACGAGATCAAGTTCGGTGACAACGACACCTTGGGAGCGCTGGTCGCCAATCTGGTTGAAGCGGATGTGCTGATCATCCTGACGGACCAAAGAGGCCTTTATACGGCGGACCCGCGTCGCGACCCGCTGGCGAAGTTAGTTCATCAGGGCAAAGCCGGTGATGTAGCGCTCGAGTTGATGGCTGGTGGCGCTGGATCCAGTTTCGGGCGCGGTGGCATGCTAACGAAAATCCTCGCGGCGCGGCGCGCTGCCGGTTCCGGTGCATCGACTGTCATTGCGTGGGGCAGGGAGCCGGAGGTGTTGCGCCGGTTGTGTGAGGGTGAGTCGATTGGGACCCTGCTCGTGGCACAAACCCAGAAGACCCAGGCGCGCAAGCAGTGGATTGCCGACCATCTTCAGTTGCGCGGGTCTGTGACGGTTGATGACGGGGCCGCAGCCAAACTGCGCGATGAAGGCAAGAGCCTGTTACCGATAGGCATGACTGCAGTGGAGGGTG
>JANMYG010000827.1:0-9248 GCA_031381865.1 Betaproteobacteria bacterium
GCCAACACCACCGTGTGTTGCCCGCTGGCGGTAGCCGGCGCCCGGGTCGAGATCGAGGTGACGGCCAGACTGCCCGCGTCCGCCACGAGATGAATCCGAAGCCACCGGCATGCGCGTGACTTCGACCCGGGTCGCGGCTGCCACGCCCCGGTGTATGCCGCCACACCACGACGCGCCGTTCCCGATCCACCAACCCTGAAACCCACCATGCCATTCCCGTTCGAAGCCCAACGCGCGCTGTTCCCGATCCTGGCGCACAAGGCGCAGCTCTCGAGTTGCTCCCAGAGTGCGCTGGCCACGCCGGTGGCGGACGCCATCACGCGTTACATGGCGTCGTGGCAGGAGCAGGGCATGTACTGGGTCGGCTGGGGCGTCGCGCTGGACCAGGCCAAAGCCGAATTCGCGCGCCTGATCGGGGCCGAGAGTGGTGACATCGCCGCCATGTCCTGCGTCTCGGACCTGGCCTCGTCGGTAGGCAACTGCCTGGATTTCGGCGGCGAGAGGAACGGTATCGTGCTGGGCGAAATCGACTTCCCTTCGCTCGGGCACGTCTGGCTGGCGCAGCAGACGCGCGGCGCCAAGGTGACTTTTGTCGCCGGCGAAGGTGCGTCCCCGATTGCGCTCGACGACTACGCGCGCGTGATCGACCGGCGCACGCGGCTGGTGTCGGTGTCGCACGTGTCCTACTCCAACGGTTTCAAACAGGACATCGGCGCGATTGCCGCACTCGCGCGCGCCAGCGACGCGGTGCTGCTGGTGGACGCCTACCAGTCGGTGGGCGCGATGCAGATCGACGTGGTGCGCGACCAGATCGACATCCTGGTCTGCGGCGCGCAGAAATACCTGCTCGGTTGCCCGGGCATCGCCTTCATGTACGTGCGCCGGGAACTGGCGCAACAGATGAAGCCGGCCAATACCGGCTGGTTCGGGCGCGTGAATCCGTTCGCGTTCGACATCCGCCTGCTGGACTATGCCGACGGCGCGCGGCGTTTCGACACCGGCACACCGCCCTACATCAATGCCGCGGCGGCCGGCGCCGGCATGGCGCTGCTCAACAGCCTGGACATGGCGGCGGTGGAGTCGCATATCGAGCACCTGTCGGAGGTGGCGCTGCAGGCCGCGCGCGAACACGGCCTGCGCATCGCGAGTCCGCTCGACCCGAAACGCAAGGGCTCCAACACGGCGGTCTATGTGGACGACTCGGCGGCGGTGGAAAAACGCATGGCGGGCGCGGGTTTCATCGTTTCGGCGCGCGGGCCGGTGATCCGGATCGCGCCGCATTTCTACAACACGGCGCAAGAAGTCGCCGGGGCCGTCGCAGCGTTGGCGAAATGCGCCTGAGCGATCCGCAGAAATTCCCCGGTTTGCCGCCACGCCCGACCGTCACCGCCCCATCTCACGGAATGCGACTGCCGCGCCCTACGCTAAGATCAGCCGCAACAACAATTAGCTCCAGGCCGCTGCGGGCGCCTTGGAAAGGGTAGGAGAGTGACAGCAAATACCAGTGCGTTCGCCAGGGGCAGCGCGGAACCCGCGACACAAATTCGAAATCCAGCCGCTGTCGATGCCACTGAAAAGCCTGCGTTGGACAAACCGGCGGCTCATGCCGCATTGGCAGCCCTGTGTGCGGTCGCCCGATTCCACCAGGTCGCAGCCGACCCGGCGGCGCTGGCCCACCAGCTCGGCATGGCATCTAGCGACGCTGTCTCGATTGACGACCTCTTGCGTGCCGCCACACGGTTGGGGCTGAAGGCCAAACACGTGCGCACCACAGTGGCACGCCTGGGAGTCACGCCAATGCCGGCCATCGCACTGATGCGCAGCGCCGACGTGCCCCTGTGGGTCGTGGTGCTGGCGCAATGCGACGGTAAACGTGTTCTGGTGCAGGACCTGGCAACCACCGCGGACGGCACCAGCAGCCGCCCCACGATCGAGCCGCTTGCGGTGTTTGAAGCGCAGTGGACGGGCGAACTCATCCTGATCGGCAGCCGCGCCAGTTTGGCCGGTGCCGTGGCCAAATTCGACTTCTCCTGGTTTGTGCCGGCCCTGGTGAAATACCGCAAGTTGCTCGGCGAGGTGCTGCTGATCTCCTTCATGCTGCAACTCTTTGGCCTGGTCAGCCCGATGTTCTTCCAGGTGGTGATGGACAAGGTGCTGGTGAACAAGGCAACCACCACCCTCGACGTGCTGGTCATTGGCCTGGTGACGATCGTCATATTCGAGAGCCTGCTGACCACCCTGCGCGCCTACGTCTTTGGCCACACCACCAGTCGTATTGACGTGGAACTCGGGTCCAAACTGTTTCGCCATCTGGTGCAGCTGCCGCTGGAATATTTTCAGACCCGGCGCGTAGGCGATTCGGTGGCCCGCGTGCGCGAGCTGGAGAACATCCGCAGCTTTCTCACCGGCAATGCACTCACGCTGGTGCTCGACCTGCTGTTCTCGGTGATCTTCGTTGCCGTGATGCTGCTGTACAGCGTGCCGCTCACACTCATCGTGCTGATCAGCCTGCCGCTCTACGTCGGCCTGAGCCTGGCCGTGGTGCCGGTCCTGCGCCAGCGGCTGGACGTCAAGTTTGCCCGAGGCGCGGAAAACCAGGCCATGCTGGTGGAAACCGTCACGGGTATCCAGACCGTCAAGGCCACCGCCTTGGAACCAGCCTTTGGTAAACGCTGGGACGCCCAGCTTGCAGCTTATGTGTCCGCCTCGTTCAGAACCCAGAACCTGGCCACCGTGGCGCATGAAGGCATCAGCCTGATTGGCAAACTGGTCAACGCCGCCACCCTGTGGTACGGCGCGCACCTGGTCATGGGCAATCAGCTGACAGTGGGCCAGTTTGTCGCCTTCAACATGTTTGCCCAGCGTGTG
This sequence comes from Betaproteobacteria bacterium, assembly GCA_031381865.1. Lineage (GTDB taxonomy): Bacteria > Pseudomonadota > Gammaproteobacteria > Burkholderiales > Burkholderiaceae_C > CAISIP01. The sequence goes on from JANMYG010000827.1 coordinate 2,869, forward strand.
GCGCAACCCATCATGCGCATGGCCCAGCTCTGGACCGACTTCCAGCAGACCGGCATCTCGGTGGCTCGTCTGGGCGACATACTGAACACCCGCACCGAGGTGCCTGCTGCCGGCGCGGCGCAGCTGCCGCTGCTCAAGGGGCGCATCACGCTCGACAATGTGAGCTTTCGGTACCGCCCGCAAAACCCGCTGGTGCTCAGCGGCATCAGCCTGGACGTACGCCCGGGAGAAGTCATCGGCATCGTCGGGCGCTCTGGCTCGGGCAAAAGCACACTCACAAAACTGGTACAACGCCTGTATACGCCCGAAGGCGGTCGCCTGCTGGTGGACGGCATCGACATCAGTCTGATCGACGCCGCTCAGTTGCGTCGCCAGGTTGGTGTGGTCTTGCAGGAGAACCTGCTGTTCAACCGCTCGGTGCGCGAGAACATCGCCATCACCGACCCGGCCGCGCCACTGGAGGCCGTCATTCGGGTCGCCCAGCTGGCCGGGGCACACGACTTCATCAGCGAATTGGCCGAAGGTTATGACACCGTCGTGGGTGAACAAGGCAGCGGCCTGAGCGGCGGCCAGCGACAGCGCATCGCAATTGCCCGCGCCCTGTTCACCAACCCGCGCATTTTGATTCTGGACGAAGCCACCAGTGCACTGGACTACGAGAGCGAGGCCATCATCCAGCACAACATGGCCCATATCTGCCAGGGCCGCTCCGTGCTCATCATCGCCCATCGCCTGAGTTCGGTGCGCCATGCCGACCGCATCATCGTGGTAGACAAAGGCGCCATCGTCGAGGTCGGCCCGCACGAGGCTTTGGTGAACAAGGCAGAGGGCCTATATGCGCATTTGTGGCGCATGCAGGATGGCGGCAAGCCGACCGATTCGCTCGCGCCGGCGGCAGGCTCATGACAGCCACGTCCGTGAACACCGGCCGCCCTGAGCCATCCTCCGTTCGCCCCGAGGTTGTCAAGGCGGAGGCAAACGTCCTGAATGCGCGTCTTCCCGTAGTCGATTTGCTTGCGCGCTACGTCGCCGTCTTCCGCGCCGCCTGGAGACACCGCGTCGAGCTGGCTGGACCCAGCCGCCTGGCCGACGAATTGGCCTTTCTGCCGGCTGCGTTGAGTCTGCAGGACACACCCGTGCATCCAGCGCCGCGCCGGCTGGCCTGGGCCCTGATGGCGCTGTTTCTCATTGCCTTGTCGTGGGCCTGCTTCGGCCAGGTCGACATCGTTGCCGTGGCGCCTGGCCGCATCATTGTGAGTGACCGCACCAAGGTGATCCAGCCACTGCAGGCGAGTGTTGTGCGCCGGGTATTGGTGCGCGATGGCGACCGCGTCGTGGCGGGTCAGGTGCTGGTGGAGCTGGACCCGACCGTTGCCGCGGCAGACAAGGCCAGCGTGCAGGAGCAGCAGAACAACGCCAGCAGCGAAGAACAGCGCACGGAAGCGTTGCAAAGAGCCCTGCAAACAGGTACATCCCCCTCCCTTCTCGCCGCGCCTGTCGCAGGCCCCATACAAATCCAACTGCGCTCCGAGTGGCAAGACATCCTGGCCAAACTTGCCAAGTTCGATGCCGAGCTGTCCCGCCGTCAGGCCGAGATGGCAACGGTCAGAGAGGCCATTGCCAAGCTGGAGGCCACCGTGCCTCTGGCCCGCACCAGAGAGGCCGACTACAAATAATTGGTTGATCAGGGATATGTGTCCAGCCACGCCACGCAGGACAAGACGCGGGAGCGCATCGAGCTGGAGCGCGATCTGCTCAGCCAACATGCGCGCCTGGTGGAAACGCAGTCGGCCCTGCAAGAGACCGAACAGGCCAAAACCTCGTACCGGGCGGAAACCATGCGTCTGCTCAGCGACCGCCATGCCCAAGCCGCCACCCGCCAGCAGCAACTCAATGCCGACTACAGCAAGGCCAGTCAACGCGAACGTTTGACACAGCTTACAGCGCCGGTGGCCGGCATCGTCCAGCAACTGGCCATACACACCACCGGCGGCGTGGTGACCGAGGCCCAGCCTTTGATGATCGTCGTGCCGGATTCCGCGCGAGTGACGGCCGAGATCAGCATTGCCAACCAGGACATCGGGTTTGTGCATGCCGGACAAATGGCTGAAGTGAAGCTGGAGACTTTTCCGTACACCCGTTATGGCACGGTGCAGGCCCGGGTCGACATCGTCACCGCGGACGCGGTGACGGACGAGAAGAAGGGTTCCTACTATCCGGCCACGTTGACCCTGAGCCGGAAAGACATGCTGATCGACGGTAAACGCGTGAACCTGAGTCCGGGCATGAACATCACGGCGGAGATCAAGACGGGCAAGCGGCGGATTATCGAATACCTCCTGAGTCCGGTGCAGCGGGCGGGTAGTGAGAGTTTGAGGGAGAGATGAAACATCAAGCAAATACCGACCTGGGGGAGAAAGCAGTGACCCCAGCAATGCCTTGTTTGACGGCAAAAGCGAGCTGAGTCCGGGCATGAATATCACGTCGGAGATCAAGACTTTGCAGCGGCGGATTATTGAGTATTTGCTGGGTCCGGTGCAAAGGGCGGGTAGAGAGTGTTTGAGTGAAAGATGAAAATTTCTGAAATAAGTGCTTTGACATGAGAGGAAATCAATGAGTCGAACAGAGGGAGATACCTGCAAAGGTAGGCAAAGAGGTCACCGACTGACATCAAAATTGACCCAATGCCGTCGGTCATCACCGAAGAAAGCGGGCTGCATGTGAATGCAAAACTCTGGCTTACGTTTTGGCCTATCGTCTTGATCGCCGCTGGTTGCGCAGATTCGACACACTCTCAATATCGAGATCGACAGACGGAAGAACGCATCAAGAGCTTTTATGCGACGGGCCGCGAACGGCTGGAGATTTCATCGGTCACGGGCGATTCCGCGATTGATGCATATTGCGTTCTTGTGCCCTATCAAAACGACTTAGACGATAAAGACAATCTTGTCGTGCCAGCCAATGGCTTTCTTAAGCAGATTGAACTACAGCCGGACGAGGACTATTGGCACATAGTAGTCAGAAGCGCTGGCCGATTCATCTTGCTTCGCATGGCGCAGCCTTCGACCCCGTTGCTAACACCAGCGAGCTATTTGAAGAATAGCTGCGTCGTTGGAACGACACTCGTAATCAAGAAAAGCACAACGCGTCATAACAAACTGCAAACCATGAAGATTGGAGATTAATATGCCAACGCCGAAATACTCAGACTTCGTTCGCTATAGCCAGGAAGCCACCGCCGCGGGACGGGCGGCGGGCCTTGCCGATTCCGGCCTCCACAATGGCGAGGCAGACGCGTTCCGTCACGCATACGCCAGTGCCGAGATGACGAGAGAATTTGGTGAGGGGTGGGCCAGAGTTCTCGGTAGTGTCAATGAACTCAAGCATCCTCTCGACATATTTGACGATGAAGCGAATATGGACTTGTGGAATAACGCAAGAGGACGCGAGATAGGACTCAACTCAACGAGCAAACAGGATAGCATTCAGCAGATCCTGGTCGCGCTTCAGAATGGGACGCTGATACCAAACCTTGCTGATCCAAGAAATCGGTACTACGACGACTATGCAACATTGCCGCAGGCAGGCCTGCCTAGTATCTGGGGTATTGAGGGTTTGGACAGCGTTGCAATTGCTAATGCTACGAGCACCGCCACCACCGCCGCCCTGAACTGGGTCGCCCCCCGTCGCGACCCTCTGGTCTTGGACCTCGACGGCAACGGCATCACAACAAGCGGCATCAACCCAGCATCGCCCATCCTCTTCGACCAGGACGGTGACGGCACCCTGACCGCCACCGGCTGGATAGCCTCGGGCGAAGCCATCGTAGTGCGCGACCTCAATGGCAACGGCCTGATCGACTCTGGCCGCGAACTCTTCGGCGACAACACCATCCTGACCCACGGTCCGAATACCGGCCAGACCGCCGCCAACGGCTTTGCCGCCCTGGCCGACCTGGACGCCAATGCCAGCGGAGTCGCCGACGGCAAGTTCGACGCCAGCGATGTCGCCTTCTCCAGCGTCAAACTCTGGAAAGACCTGAACCAGGACGGCATCAGCCAGAGTGGTGAACTGTTCACCTTCGCCCAGCTGGGCATCCAGAGCATCAGCGTCAGCGGCACCGCCGGCAACATCGACCTGGGCGGTGGCAACACCCAGACCTTCAGCGGCAGCTTTACCCGAGTGGGCGGGCAAACCGGTGCCAGCGGCACAGCCGAACTCGCCGGCAGCCTCTTGCTGGCCAACAACAACTTTTACCGCCAGTTCACCGACGACCCGGCCTTGACTGCCGCTGCGCAAGCGCTGCCGCAGATGACGGGCAGCGGCCTGGTGCGTGACCTGCGGCCCGCCGTGAGCCTGGGCACCCCACAAGCTGCGGAGCTGCTGACGCAACTCACGCAATTTGCCGCCGACGCGACCCGCGACCTGCAGCAGATCCACCTGGACGCATTGATTCAAAGCTGGGGCGCCACCAGCCCAGCGCAAAAAAAATGCAGATCAACCTCGCCCCAGCGAACCCAACGGCGGTGCGGCCGCTCCATGCGCGGCGCTTATGGGATTTCACCATGGCGTGATCGCTGCATTTCGGCGCGCGTAGTGCGGCCAACGAGGAGGGCAAAGGCGTTTGAAGGGGCGTACTCTTATATGCGGAGCAATCATGAATCAAAGTATTGATAGGGCCTCAAAATCGAGAATCCTAGAAAAAACCTGGCTGTTCCTTCTGACATTGCTCGCGACTATCGGCTTCCTCTTGATTATCCTAGGCACGGGCGCCAGTACGGTAGATCGATATTTGGCGCCGCCACAGATCCTGCCAGGTTTGGGGGTGCTTTACATTTGCGCGGTATTGACCGCATTCGTGGTGGTCAGGCAAAGCAGCTCATCCATTTTCTCGGCGAGGTTGAGAGCATTCGTCGCAACACGAATTGGTGAGTCTGAACGCAAAGCTCAACGCAATGGGTTCGTGTTGCTGACAATGCTTACTATCACATTTGCAATGACTCATGGGACTACCCCAATGTATCGCGCGCTCGCGACAAACTATTCGGCCAGCCTCTTCATCAATCTATTGGTCTCCACAATTTCAGCAATCGGCCTTTTCGGCTGGCTGTCTTCTCTATTTCTTTCAAAATCTAAGGGCAAGTGATGAGCATTATTTATCATTTCATCAAGGCAACCGGTACTCAACCAGGCGGGATAGTCATGGTTGAAGCGTCGCCGGAAGCGGTCCGTGCGATAGCTGAACTTGGGCAACCAGCTGCCTTGGAATTGAAGGCAATTCTTGATACCGGCGGAAACGCGCAATCAGCGGTCGATTATTTGAAAGCAGCGATTGGTAACGATCTAGCCGGAACCATCAAGACGATCGGATCAATCGCCGCAGGCTTGGCTGTTGGTGAAGCAGTTGCTGTCGTGGTGACTGGCATGGTTGCAGCTTTTGTTGCGCTTCCATACGCATTGCTAGTTGGTGCGTTCGTTGGCGTAGCAGCGGGCGGCGCTGCGGGCCAAAAAATCTATGACGATGGCTGGGACGCCGCGTACCAGATCGGGCAAGGCATCAACCCGTTCGCCAACACTGCCACCACCTCCTCCCTGAACTGGGTTCCCCCCCGCCGCGACCCCCTGGTGCTAGACCTCGACGGAGGCGGCATCATCACCAGCGGCATCAACGCTGCCGCCCCCATCCTGTTCGACCAGGATGGCGACGGCACCCTGACCGCCACCGGCTGGATCGCCTCCGGCGAAGCCATCGTAGTGCGCGACCTCAATGGCAACGGCCTGATCGACTCCGGCCGCGAACTCTTTGGCGACAACACCATCCTCACCCACGGTCCCAATGCCGGTCAGACCGCCGCCAACGGCTTCGCGGCGCTGGCCGACCTGGACGCCAATGCCAGCGGCGTGGCCGACGGCAAGTTCGACAGCGCCGATGTCGCGTTCTCCAGCGTCAAACTCTGGAAAGACCTGAACCAGGACGGGGTGAGCCAGAGCAATGAACTGTTCACATTCGCCCAGCTGGGTATCCAGAGCATCAACGTCACCGGCACGTCCAGCAACATCGACCTGGGCGGTGGCAACACCCAAACCTTCAGCGGCAGCTTCACCCGAGCGAGTGGGCAAACCGGTGCCAGCGGCACGGCTGAGCTGGCCGGCAGCCTCTTGCTGGCCAACAACAACTTCTACCGCCAGTTCACCGACGACCCGGCCCTTAGCTCTGCTGCACAAGCGCTGCCGCAGATGACCGGCAGTGGCCTGGTGCGTGACCTGCGGCCCGCCGTGAGCCTGGGCACCCCACAAGCCGCGGCCCTGCTGACGCAACTCACGCAATTTGCCGCCGACCCAACCCGCGACCTGCAGCAGAGCCATCTGGACGGTTT
>JANMYG010000829.1:0-8023 GCA_031381865.1 Betaproteobacteria bacterium
GTGGGTGCCGACCAGCGCATCACGGTCGACAGGCTGGAGTTCGGCGGCGCGCGTGGGGGCCCGGAAGGTAGTCGGGGATCCGGAGTCCAGCGCGGCGCCGGCAGCTCCGGCGGGAAAGGGTCGTCCGACCGCTCCCGGCTGACCGAGCGTATCGAGTCGGAGAAGGGATCGGGATCTTCCGGCGGTTCGGGGTCTTCCAGTGGTTCGGGCTCTTCCGGCAGTTCGGGCGGTTCGGAAAGGGCCGGTGAGTCGGAGCGCTCAGGCGGCTCGGAAGGATCCGGTGGGACCGGGAGCTCGGGCGGCTCCGGGAGCTCGAGCGGGTCGGGCAGTTCCGGCAGTTCCGGCGGGTCGGGCAGCTCCGAAGGCAGCGGGCGGGGCAGGTAGACCGGGGGCAGCCGAGGCACGGCGGTGGCATGCCATGATGGCCATGGACATCAGGGGTTGTCCACGCTTTCGGCAGCCTCGATCAGGAACTTCAGCTTGCGCACGCCGTTCCATTCATCGGCGTCGAGCCGAAACGCGATCTTCACGCGCGCCGGCAGGTTGTCGGTGTGGCCGAACCAGATGCCGTCGATCGGTGTGCCCTGGTGCTTGAGTTTCAGGGCAAGGTGTTTGTCACCCACCAGGCGCTGCGACAACACCTCCACGACTTCGCTGAAGATGGGCGGCGCGAAGCCCTGGCCCCAGACCTCCTTGTGCAGCGTATCGACCAGGTCCACACGCCGGTATTCGGGTGCCAGCGGCCCATCCGTGACCAGCCTGCGCGTCAGGGTGGCGGCATCGAGCCACTCCAGCGCCACCTCGGCCAGGCCCTGCTCGAAGCGCTCGAAGTGTTCTTCGGCAATGGTGCAGCCGGCGGCCATCGCGTGGCCGCCGAAACGCAGCAACACGCCCGGATGGCGCTTGGCGACGAGGTCGAGCGCGTCGCGCAGGTGAAACCCCGCAATCGAGCGGCCCGAACCCTTGAGCTCGTGTTCCTTGCCGGGCGCCTGGCTGGCCGCGAACACGAAGGTCGGGCGGTGCAGCTTGTCCTTGATGCGCGAGGCGACGATGCCGACCACGCCTTCGTGGAAATCCGGGTCGAAAACGCAGATCGCGGGCGGCGGCGGTTCGCCCTCGTCGAACAGCGACTCGGCGATCTGCATCGCCTGTTCGCGCATGTCGCCTTCGATCACCCGGCGCTCGCGGTTGATGCCGTCCAGCGTGCGCGCCAGTTCGTCGGCTCGCGCCGGGTCGTCGGTCAGCAGGCATTCGATGCCCAGGGTCATGTCGCTCAGCCGCCCGGCGGCGTTGATGCGCGGGCCGAGCGCGAAACCGAAGTCGAAGGTCGTCGCCGTCCTGGCCGAGCGACCCGAGCTGCGGAACAGGCCCCCCAGGCCGGCCTGCAGGGCGCCGGCGCGCACGCGCTTCAACCCCTGCGCGACCAGGCGGCGGTTGTTGGCGTCGAGCTTCACCACGTCGGCCACAGTGCCGAGCGCCACCAGCGGCAGCAGCGCATCGAGCTTGGGCTGGGTCTGCTGGTCGAACACGCCGCGCTGGCGCAGCTCGGAGCGCAGCGCCAGCAACACGTAGAACATCACACCGACACCGGCGATGGATTTGCTCTCGAATTCGCAGCCGGGCTGGTTCGGGTTGACGATCACGTTCGCATCGGGCAGTCCGTCGGCCGGCAGGTGGTGGTCGGTCACGAGCACCTGCAGACCGAGTCGCCTGGCGTGCGCCACACCGTCGATGCTGGCGATGCCGTTGTCGACCGTGATCAGCACGTCGGCGCCACTGTCACTGACCCGTTGCGCGATCGGGGCCGTGAGGCCATAACCGTCCAGCACCCGGTCCGGCACGATGTAGGACACGTGTTGGGCCCCCAGCAGGCGCAGGCCGCGCAGGCCGACTGCGCAGGCGGTGGCGCCGTCGCAGTCGTAGTCGGCCACGATGCACAACTTCAGCTGCCGGCCGATCGCGTCGGCCAGCAGTACCGCGGCGTCAGTCGCGCCTTTCAGGCCGGCCGGTGGCAACAAGCGGTTGAGCCCGTCGTCGAGTTCGTCCATGCTGCACACGCCGCGGGCTGCGTACAGGCGCGCCAGCAGGGGATGCACACCGGCCTGTTCGAGCGCCCAGACCGCACGCGGCGGCACGTCCCGGTTGGATATCTTCATAACTGTTCCTGCAGTGTCTGCAGCGACGTGGTCCTGAACCGGCGCCGCACGCGCTGCGCCAGCCCGACCGGTGTGTTCTCGAATGTGAGCGCGCCGCGCTCCCCACACAGGGTGAGTTGCACCGATGGGCCGTGCTGCGCGGACTCGAGCAGCTTGCGGCATTCGCGCGCGTCGACATCGGTCCAGCGCTGCGCCCACAACGCCCAGTCGTTGCGCAACGCGGCGCCACGCAAGGCATCGGCCACCAGCGGTTCCGACGCTGGTGGCCGCGTGGCGGCCCCGGGCAGTGCGCCGGTTCCGCTGACCCAGAACGAGTTCACCGTCGTCGCCCCGCGTGCCAGCCGCGCGTCGTTGACCGGGTGCGTGTAGAGCAGCATCTGCATCTCGTTCTGCAGGCGCCGCAGGCTGCCCACGGAGGGCATCCAGGCGCTGATCTCACGCCCGGAGACCCGGTCGAGCGCGGCGCTGGCCAGTGCGCCGAACACCTCGCCGCGCGCCAGCCATCGCTGCGGTGCCGCGTACTCCAGCGTGATCGCGTCTTCTTCGAAAAAAGGCCGCATCGCGGCCAGCAAGCTGCGCGACTCCGGTTCCTGCAGATCGAGTCTGCCTGGGTCGGCCATGGCGATGTGGCTGGCGCCCACGTCCCAGTGCACCGGTGTGATCCAGGCCCAGGCGGCCTCACCGGGGTCGCGGCCCGACTGCGCCACTTCGTGGGCCGCCCATGCGATGCACCCGTCTTGCGCAGGCATGCCATGCAGGCGCGAGAGCACCCGCTCGTGTGGTGGCGACATGCTGTCGGCGCTTGCTGTGTCACGGTGCTGCAGCGTCAGCCGGCGCAGCAACCGGTCAAGGTAGGGTAGCCGCAGCGACGGCAAAACCTGCCGGCAACCGGGTGCATCGGAGCTGGCGAACGGAATCAGCAGGTGCATGGCGCTATTGTCCGGGAACTGTTCGGGCACCCTGTCCGGGATGCCACAATCGGCCCCTTGGCCTATTTCATTCACCCGTCTCCAACTTCCCGTAGCGATGCAACTCCCCTATGAACTGATCCTGGGGTGGCGATACACACGGGCGGGACGCGCGACCCGGCGCAACGGGTTCATCTCCTTCATCTCGGGCGTGTCGATGCTGGGTATTGCGCTGGGGGTGGCGGCACTGATCATCGTGCTCAGCGTGATGAACGGCTTTCAGAAGGAAGTGCGCGACCGCATGCTGGGCGTGGTCTCGCACATCGAGATCTTCGCGGCCGGCGGCGCTGCCTTGCCGGACCTGGATCGCACCCTGTCGCAGGCCGGTGAAAACCCGCAGGTGATCGGCGCCGCCCCCTTCGTTTCGGCCCAGGGCCTGCTGGCCCGCGGCGAGGACATGAAGGCCACCCTGGTGCGCGGAATCGACCCGCAGCGTGAGCCCGAGGTGACCGACCTGGCGCTGGCGCTCAAGAATGCCGGGCTCTCGCGCCTGGTGCCGGGCGAGTTCGGCATCGTGGTGGGTGGTGAACTGGCGCGGGCACTCGGTCTGCGCATCGACGACAAGGTCACGCTGATCACGCCCAGCGGCCAGGTGACGCCGGCCGGTGTGGTGCCGCGCCTCAAACAGATGACGGTCGTGGGAACTTTCGATTCCGGCCATTTCGAATACGACTCGGGCCTGGTGCTGATGCATATCAGCGACGCGGCCAGGATCTACCGGCTCGAAGGACCCACCGGCATCCGGCTCAAGCTGCGCGACCTGCACCAGGCGCGCACGGTCGCCGCCGAGCTGGCTGGCAGCCTGACCGGCGACCTCATGGTGCGTGACTGGACGCGCCAGAACCGCACCTGGTTTGCGGCGGTGCAGGTGGAAAAGACCATGATGGCCATCATCCTGACCCTGATCGTCGCTGTCGCGGCATTCAACCTCGTGAGCACGCTGGTGATGACCGTCACCGACAAACGCGCCGACATCGCGATCCTGCGCACGCTGGGGGCGAGCCCGGCCAGCATCATGGGCATCTTCGTGGTGCAGGGCGCCATGGTGGGGGTGATCGGCACCTTCAGCGGCCTGCTGCTCGGGCTGCTTGTGGCCGTCAACATCGACGTCATCGTGCCCGCGCTGGAGCACCTGTTCAACGCCAGCTTCCTGCCCAAGGACATCTACCTGATCAACCGCATGCCCAGCGACCCGCAAAAGGGCGACATCGTTCCGATAGCGCTGATCTCGCTGGTGCTGGCCTTTTTGGCCACGATTTATCCGAGCTGGCGTGCCAGCCGCGTCAACCCGGCGGAGGCGTTGCGTTATGAGTGACGTGGTGCTGGCCGCCGCCGACCTGACCAAGCGTTTCACCGAGGGCCGGCTCGATGTGAGCGTGCTGCAGGGCGTGGAGCTGCAGGTGCACCGGGGCGAGACACTGGCGATCGTCGGCGCGTCCGGCTCCGGCAAGAGCACGCTGCTGCACCTGCTGGGCGGGCTCGATGCGCCGACCAGCGGCAGCGTGCATTTGATGGGTCAGGAATTGTCGAAGCTCGGGGCTTCGGCACAAGGTGTGTTGCGCAACCGGCACCTCGGCTTCGTGTACCAGTTTCACCACCTGCTGCCGGAATTCAGCGCGCTGGACAACGTCGCCATGCCGTTGTGGATCCGGCGCATGCCACCGGTCGAATGCACGCAGGCGGCCCTCAAGACACTGGCCAGTGTCGGGCTGCAGGACCGGGTGCAGCACCGCCCCTCGGAACTCTCCGGTGGCGAGCGCCAGCGTGTGGCGATCGCGCGCGCCCTGGTCACCAGGCCGGCCTGCGTGCTGGCCGACGAGCCGACCGGCAACCTCGACCGCGCCACCGCCGACGGGGTGTTCGAACTGATGCTGCAACTCGCGCGCGACCAGGGCACCGCGTTCATCGTGGTGACGCACGACGAAAGCCTGGCGGCGCGTTGTGCGCGGCGGCTGCGGCTGGTGCAGGGCAAGCTGTCGAACGGCGCCGTGGCCGCGGTCACAGGATCCGGTTGAACCACAGCAGCGACAACGCTGCCGAACTGATCGCCAGCACGGCGGCTACCAGCGCCAGCAGGCCGGCGATCTCGGTCTCTTTCTTTTCCACGGTCAGCCGCGAACTGAGCTTTTCGTAGACTTTCTTGAGTGTTTCCGCGGAACCGGCATAAAAGTATTCGGCCTGGGTCTGCAGCGCCACCGCCTTGAGCGTGGCCTCGTCCAGGCGCACTCGCATCGACCAGCCCTCGAAACCGATGGTTTCGCCGTCCACCGTGCCCACGCCGACGGTGTAGATGCGCACCCCTCGGTCGGCCGCCATCTTGGCCGCCTCCAGCGTGTCGACACCGGTGGTGCGTTGCCCGTCGGTGAGCAGGATGATGGCCGCCGAGTTGTAGGAGCCGGGCGCCACCGGAACGAACTCCTTCTTCGCCTTCTTCGGCGTCTGGTCGATCGCAATGCCGCGCGGCTTGCCGCTGCCGTAGGTCATTGCGGCCAGGTCGATGCCCTCGTCCGGAAACAATTCGGCCAGCGACACGACGATCGCGCTGCCGATGGCGGTGGCGCGCTGCAGCTGGAACTTGTCGATCGCCGCCACCAGGTCTTCGCGGCTGAGTGTGGGTGGCTGCACCACCTGCGCCGAACCGGCGAAGGCCACGATACCGACCCGCACACTGCGCGGCAGCTCGGCCAGGAACGCCTTGGCGGCGTTCTGCGACGCGACCAGGCGGTTGGGCTTGACGTCGGTGGCGCGCATGCTGCCCGATACGTCCATGGCCAGGATGATGGTTTCCTGGGTCGACGGCAGGGTGATCACGGCAAACGGGCGTGACGCCGCCACCAGCATTGCGGTGATGGCGAGCAGGAACAGGATCGGCGGCACATGGCGGCGCCAGTTCAGGCTGGTGCCCATCGCCTCCTTCACGATCGACAGGCTGGCATAACGCAGCGACAGCTTCTTCTTGCGCCGCAACAGCCAGAAGTAGACCGCCACCAGCAGCGGCACGGCCAGCAACAGCCACAGGAATTGTGGCCACATGAAGGTCAGGGGAATGGTCATCTCGCCTCCAGGCCCCGGCACGTCGGGTCGCGCCCGCATGGGGCATTGGTTGGCATCGGGCAGTTCGGCGCGGCGCGCATGGCAGTGTCTCCTTGAATGGTCCGTCAGGCGGCGTCGCGCAGGTGCGACGGCAGGGCGCCGGAGCCGGACAGCCGGCTGCGCCGCTTGCGCAGATCGGCGAAGCGCATGACCGCCTGCACCAGGTCGCCGTCGGTGGAAAGTTCCAGCGTGTCCACGCCGGCACGCGTGAAGACCAGCCGCAGGTCGGCCTCGCGCTGCGCGGCGATGCGGGCAAAACGCTTGCGAAAACCGGCGTCGTGGGTATCCACCAGCAGTTGCTCGCCCGTCTCCGCGTCGCGGATCGGTATCAGCCCGAGATCGGGCAGTTCAAGCTCCATCGGGTCGAACAGGCGCACCGCGACCACTTCATGCCGTTGCGCCAGCAGCGCGAGCGGCTTTTCCCACCCCGGCTCGCTGATGAAATCCGACACCACGAACATGGTCGAGCGCCGGCGCACCGTGGCCGCCGCCGTCTGCAGCAGTTCGTGCAGGCGGGTCGGGCCGGACGCCGCGGCGAGCGGACGGGTCTGCATGGCGTGCAACAGCTGCAACACATGGATGCGGCCGCCGCGCGCCGGCAGAACGGTGTCGACCCCGGCGCCGTACAGCAGCGCGCCCACGCGGTTGCCGTGGCGCGTCAGCATGCGTGCCAGCACCGCGACGAATTCGGCCGAGACGTTGCGTTTGTGCTGGTCGCCCGAGCCGAAATCGACCGAAGGGCTCAGGTCGAGCAGGAACCAGGCCGCCATTTCGCGGTCTTCTGTAAAGACGCGCACGTGCGGCACCTGCAGGCGCGCCGTCACGTTCCAGTCGATATGGCGCACATCGTCGTGGTGCTGGTATTCGCGCAGGTCGGCCAGGTCCAGCCCGGCGCCGCGCAGCAAGGTCCGGTAGTCGCCCTGCAACAAGCCGTCCAGGCGCCGGATGACGGTCCATTCGAGGCGCCGCAGCACGTGTTCGGCGCCCTCGACTGGCGCCGCTGCGGGGACCGGCGCCAACGGCGCCTCCTTGCGGGATGTGAAGATGCCGAACATGGCGCACTCAGGCCGCGAGTTTCTCGTGCTCCAGCGGTTTGGGCGGGGCCGGTATCCTGGCCATGATCTTGCTGATCACGGCGTCGGCGGTGAGGCCTTCGGACAGCGCCTCGTACGACAGCACCAGCCGGTGGCGGAATACATCCGGCACCAGGTCGGTCATGTCTTCGGGCAATACGTAGGTGCGGCCGCGCAACATCGCCAGCGCGCGCGCGGCCTCGGTCAGGTTGATGGTGGCACGCGGGCTGGCGCCATAGGTGATGAAGCGGCGCAGGTCCTTGAGGCCATGTTTCTCGGGTGTGCGTGTCGCCGACACCAGCCGCACGGCATACTGGATCAGCGACGGGTCCACATACACCTGGCGGCAGGCGTGTTGCAGTTCGGCCAGCTGTTCGGTGCTTGCTACCGCGGTCACGGCGACGGCCGGGCCGGTGACGCGCTGCACGATCACGAACTCCTCCTCATCGGTGGGGTAGTCCACCAGCACCTTCATCATGAAGCGGTCGACCTGCGCTTCCGGCAGGGGGTAGGTGCCTTCGGTCTCGATCGGATTCTGGGTCGCCATCACCAGGAACGGCGACGGCACCTTGTGCGACTCGCCGGCGATGGTCACCTGGCGTTCCTGCATCACCTCGAGCAGGGCGCTTTGCACCTTGGCCGGCGCCCGGTTGATCTCGTCGGCGAGCAGCAGGTTGGTGAATACCGGCCCCAGCGCGGTGCCGAACTCGCCGGTCTTCTGGTTGTAGATCCG
>JANMYG010000845.1:0-1555 GCA_031381865.1 Betaproteobacteria bacterium
CCCGCAAGACATCGGGCCGGTCCGGATCCGGCTGTTCGACGGCGCGAACACGTGGCGCTATATCGACGAGCACGGCAGTGGCGTCTGACCGCATCCGCAGAGCAAGCGCCATCGGCCGACCATGCTGCGGGGCGTGCGCGATTTGCCTGCCAACCAGTTGCCGGGCTTTGTCGCGGCGCGTGATCTCGAGGTGCGTTGCCAGGGGCGTCGAGCGCTTTGGACAGGCGCCCTTTCGATCGTGCGACAAGCCGATCGACGCATGGTTGGCGGCTGTGGCTTCAAGAAGGCGCCTGTCAAATGAAGGGTCGAATTCGGCGTTGCGGCGGTGTCGCTGAATGACACCCGCTCGAACGCCTGCAGCCATGTTTGTGACCACCGCCACCCTCGACGATGCACGCGCGGTCGCGCAGGTACACGTGTCGTCCTGGCAACAGGCGTACCGCGACATCCTTCCGAAAGCATTTCTCGACGCGTTGTCCGTCGATGAGCGGGCCGCCATGTGGCGCGAATGCATCGCCCAGGGGTGTCCTGAATTGGTCGTTGCAAAGTCCGCGGGCCAGGTGTGCGGCTTCGCAGCGTTCGGGCCGTCGCGCGACGAAGGCGCGCCAGACCATAACGCCGAGATCATGGCCCTTTACCTGGCGCCGGATGTCTGGTCGACCGGAGTGGGCCGGCGGCTGTGGTGCACGGTGCTCGAGCGCGTGGTGGCGCAAGGATTCGCCGTGGTCACGCTCTGGGTCATGGCCCGCAACGCGCGCGCCATTCGTTTCTACGAGGCCGCGGGATTCGAGGCGCAACCGTCTTCGCGCAAGCAGTTCACGCTTGGTGGCCTTGTGCTCGACGAAGTTCGTTACCAGCGGCGCGCCCAACATCCGGCGGCCGATCCGAAGGAGTGAACATGGCATTTGACGAAAACCTTGCGGCACGGGTGCGCGCCGTCGTCGGCGCCGAGCCGGGCATCGCGGAGAAGCGGATGTTCGGCGGCCTGGCCTTCCTGCTCGACGGGAACATGAGCGCCGGAGTACATGGGGGCGACCTGATCGTTCGCATCGCGCCAGAAGCGACCGAACTCGCGCTGCAGCGCCCGGGCGCCCGTATCTTCGACTTGACGGGCCGGCCCATGAAAGGCTGGATTCTGGTGGCTGGCGACAGTGTGCCGGACAAGAAGTGGCTGTCGCGGTGGGTCGGCCAGGGCATTGCGTTCGCGCGCTCGCTGCCGGCCAAGTAGCCACAAGGCGCACGACCAGGCGCGAACAGCGCGGGTGGCAATGGACCCGGCGCCGGCTGCCGTGGTGGCGGCTGAGCTTGCGCGGAGTGGGCCTCGGCGTGCTGCGCGATCGAATGCGTGCAATTTCAGGCGCCGGGTGCTAGAGTTATTTTTGGCCCGGTGTGGCTGCAGGTATGTGCCGACCGTCGGGGCCACCGTATCGTTCGGTCATTTGAAAGGAGGTGTGGCGCATCGACATCAGCCAACGCGTTCGGGAACGTGAATTTCGTTGAAACAAATCCAAAATTTCTGCAAGGAGCGTCATCATGAAAAATCCGGGAAGATTCG
>JANMYG010000009.1:0-3248 GCA_031381865.1 Betaproteobacteria bacterium
CGTTGCGGCGAGGCTCACAATTGCGCGAAGCGCTTGTGATGCCGGAGCCAAGACCGCAGGGCAGTCGACGCGTTCAGCGGAGACCGCCCCAGCATGAGCCACCGCCGGGTACCGCCTGGCGCGAGGCGCGCCAACGAGAGGAAGTCGGCAATCGGGAATCAACGACCGCAACGGGCCGAATGCGGCGCGTGCCGCCGGCGTGCGGCATCCGCGGACAGGCTGCATGGGCTTTATGCAGGCGAGCGGTTTCGCTGCGGGACGCGGCGCATGGACGCCGGGCATTAGCATCGTGCCATGCCAATCCGGTCCATGCACACGGACAGCGGCGCGCGATCGGTGCCTGCGGGCCTGATCGGCGTCGTCGCCGGCACGGCAGCGCAACTGGGACAGGCCGCATTGTTCCCCTGGCCGGTGTACCTGGCGCTGCTGGTGGCAGGCCTGGGTGCGGCCTGGTGGGGGGCGTTTCGCTGCGGCCTGCGGCACTGGCGTCTGCTGGTGGTCGCGCTGGCCTGTGGCTGCGTCGCATTTGGCTTGACCGGCTGGCGCGCCGGGCTGTACCTGGGCCACGCGCTGGCGCCCGAGCTGGAGGGTCGGGACATCGTGGTGACCGGTGTGGTGACCGCGATGCCGCAGGTCAACGAGGCCGGTACGCGTTTTCGCCTGGCGGTGGAAAGCGCGCGCCTGGCCGTGCCGGCGGCGCCGGTGCAGCTGCCGGCCAGCATCCTGCTCGGCTGGTACGCGGGTGCAGGGGTAGCGGCTAGTGGCGACGCGCTGGAACTGCAGCGCCAGCCTTCGGTGTTGCGCGCAGGCGAGCGCTGGCAGATGGCGGTGCGCCTGAAGGCTCCGCATGGCAACAGCAATCCGCACGGGTTCGACTATGAACTCTGGTTGTGGGAGCAGGGCCTGCAGGCCACCGGTTATGTGCGCGCCGCCGCCAGCGACCTGGCGCCGCAAGCCTTGGGGCAGACCTGGCGCCATCCGGTGGAATTGGCGCGCCAGACCGTGCGTGACAGGATCCAGGAGCGGGTGTCCGAGCGCCGCCTGGCCGGTCTGATCGCGGGACTCGTGGTAGGTGACCAGAATGCGATCGACCGCGCCGATTGGGAGGTTTTTCGGGCCACCGGCGTGGCGCACCTGATGAGTATTTCCGGTCTGCACGTCACCATGTTTGCATGGCTGGCTGCGGCCCTGATCGGCTTCTTGTGGCGACGCTCTGCGTGGTTGTGCCTGCGCCTGCCGTCACCGCACGCGGCGCTGTTCGGGGGCGTCGTGATGGCGCTGGCCTACGCGGTCTTCAGCGGCTGGGGTGTGCCATCGCAGCGCACCATCTGGATGCTGGCCACGGTGGGCGCGCTGCGCCTGTCCGGCAAGATGTGGCCGTGGCCGATGGTGTGGCTGCTGGCCTGCGCCGTGGTGGTGGTGGTCGATCCGTGGGCCTTGCTGCAGGCCGGATTCTGGCTGAGTTTCGTGGCGGTCGGGGTCCTGTTTGCCTCCGGCCCCGGCGCGGACAACACGCCGCCAGCGGGTGTGGGTGCCAGGCTGCTGGCCCCATTGCGAGAGCAATGGGTGATCACGGTGGCGTTGACCCCGCTGAGTTTGTTGTTGTTCGGCCAGGTCTCGGTCGTCGGTCTGGCGGCCAACGCCGTGGCGATACCGTGGGTGACGCTGGTCGTGACGCCACTGGCGATGCTCGGTGTGTTGGCGCCACCGCTGTGGGACCTGGCCGCCTGGTCACTGGGGGCACTGGCCTGGTATCTGCAACTGCTGGCGCAGTTGCCGTTCGCCAGCCTCTCGATGGCACAGGCGCCGCTGTGGGCGGGGGTGGCCGGGGTATGTGGCGGCGTGTTGCTGGCCCTGCGCCTGCCCGTGGCGCTGCGCTTGTGGGGTGTGCCGCTGCTGCTGCCGGTGCTGCTGTGGCTGCCACCACGGCCGGGCCCCGGCGAGTTCGAGCTGCTGGCGGCCGATATCGGGCAGGGTAATGCGGTGCTCGTGCGCACCGCCAGCCACGCGCTGCTGTACGACGCCGGGCCGCGTTTCTCGCGCGAAAGCGACGCCGGGCACCGGGTGCTGGTACCGCTGCTGCGCGCGCTCGACGTCAGACTTGACCTGCTGGTGCTGAGCCACCGCGACAGCGACCACGTCGGTGGCGCCGCCGCGGTGCTGGCGATGCAGCCGGGTGCGGAACTGCTCAGCTCGATCGAAGACAGCCATGAGCTGCAGGCGCTGCGTCCGGCGCGGCGCTGCGAGGCCGGGCAACACTGGCAATGGGACGGCGTCGACTTCGCCGTGTTGCACCCGGACGCCGCCGATTTCACCGCGGCGGCCAAACCGAACGCGTTGTCGTGTGTGCTGCGCGTCTCCGGACGCCCGGCTGCCCCGGGCGACCCGCCTGCGACGGCGCTGCTGGTGGGAGACATAGAACGGCCGCAGGAGCTGCGCCTGGTGTCGGCTGGGGCGCCCCTGCGCGCCGATGTGCTGCTGGTGCCGCACCATGGCAGCAAGACCTCGAGCAGCGTCGAATTCGTCGATGCGGTGGCGCCGCGTTTTGCCCTGGTGCAGGCGGGTTACCGCAACCGCTTCGGCCATCCGGCCGATGTGCCGATGCAGCGTTATCGGGAGCGCAATATGCCCATCGTCGATTCGCCGCACTGCGGCGCCGTGACCTGGCGCTCGGCGCAGCCGCAGCTGGTCCATTGCCAGCGCCAGGATGCGATGCGCTACTGGATGCACCTGGCGCCGGCTGCCAATCCGCCCGGTTAACCGGCGCAGCCGGCGGCCGATGGCCGGCTGCCCAGTCGCGCGCCTGTGGCCACCTGCCATTCGCCAGCGCGCCGCCGCGGTCGCCGCAGGCGCGTGAAGTCCACGCGCGCGCCGCCGTTCTGCGTCGGCGACCGTGTGACCAACCGTGTCGGAGCGCCGTATCGGCTTGGTATTTGCACCGGGGCTGGCGTGGTCTGAAACTTGCTAAGCTCTTGTCAGGAGCGAAATGTCCATGCATAAATTCGACGAGATGTATACCGCCTTGCCCTACGTGTTCTTCTCGGCGGGCAAGCAGATCCGGGACCACTACAATATATACGACGAATGGCTGGCGCGCCAGCCCGGCGACATGATGGCCAAGCGGCGCGAAGAGGCGGAACTGATCGTCAGGCGGGTCGGCATCACCTTCGCGGTCTACGGGGCGAAGGACGAGGACGGCGCCGGTACCGAGCGGCTGATCCCTTTCGACCTGATCCCGCGCATCATCC
>JANMYG010000096.1:0-4209 GCA_031381865.1 Betaproteobacteria bacterium
GGTTTTCGAGCGGCAATTCGCGCGCGCGCCGGATGGTGCCGGCCTTGAGCGTGACGTCGGCGTCGACGCTGTCCCATCGGTCGGTCTTGAACGGCAGGTCGGGCAACACCCGCGCTTTGGCGGGCGTGGCGGCGACCGTCGCGGTCGGGGTCGGGGCCGCCTGTTTGGCGGCCTGCATGCTGCCGGGTCGCGACCCGATCAGCGGTCCGAGATCGGCGAAGTCGAGCACCTTCGATACCAGTTCGGCCTTCAACTGCGGGCGGGCACCACCGGTATCGACCTGCAGCGTTCCCGCGATGTCGCTGTCGCCGATACGGCCCGAAAACTTCTCGTAACGCCAGGTCTTTGCGCTGTGCGTCAGATGTCCTTCGGTGGTGTAGGCGCGGGTCGCGGGCAGCGCGATGCCGAGCAGCGGGAACAGCCGCTCCAGGTTGTCGCCCTGCAGCGCCAGGCGCATGTCCAGCGCCGTGAACGCCAGCAGGCTGGTGACGGTTCCGTCGGCCCGCACACGGGTGTTGCCCACACTGGCGTCGACCTTCAGCGGATAGGGGGTCTTCTCGTCCCGCAGCGCCAGTACCGGCCCGCCGCTGCCGCGCGCCTCGAGCGCCAGGTCCTTGTATTTTCCAGCGGCATCGAAGCTCAGACCGGCCTGCGCCGACCCTCGCGCCGGCGCGTCCTGGGTCGACAGCTTGGCCCGGATGCTCGTCTTTTGCTGCGCGTCGTCGTAACCAATCGTGCCCTGGTCGATGCTCAGCAGGTCGATCCGCAAACGCGCGCCCTCGTCCTGCTGTTCCCGGTCGAGCAACCAGGTCTTGCGTCCACCGCTCCCATGCTCCAGAAACACCACCGGACGCACCAGGCGCACCTCCGGCAAGACGATATGGCGCCGCAGCAATTGCGACAGGTCGAGCGTGACTTGCGCCGCATCGGCTGTCAGCATGTTTTTCTCGCGCGCCCAGGCCGGGTTGGCAAAGGTCACGGCGCCGAAGTCCAGCCGTGGCGACGGCCACCCAAATCGCAGCGACAGGTCACCCTGGATGGCCAGCACGCGACCGGTCTTGTCCAGCGCCAGGCGCTCCAGCGGGCCGCGCAGCCAGTTCCAGCCAAACACCGCGATGAACAGGCCTGCCAGCACGACGGGTACAAGCACCACGCCGGCGGTCCACTGGAGCGTGCGCGTCAGTGTCATGGTCGTGTCGATGGAGATGCGGGCACTGCTTGTTCCTCGATCGCCGGACAAGCCGATGCCCGGGCGCTGGCGCCATTGTGTGGTCGGTCCCGGCTGGCGTTCCGTGCGCGAGCGCACATACGCCGCGCATCCTGTGGCCTAGTCTTTGGCTTTTCGAAGGAGCCTCCCCATGCGCAACCACACAATTTCATTTCGCACCCTGGCACTGGCAGCCACCAGCCTCTTCTTGTGCGCCGGCCCGGTGATGGCCGCGAGTGCATCGGCCGAAGCCCAGGCGCGTTACCGCCAGGACATGGCCGTGTGCAACAGCGGTCAGTCCAACCAGGACCTGGCGACCTGCCGGCTGGAGGCACGCAATGCGCTGGCCGAAGCCCGGCGCGGCGGCCTGACCGACCCCGCCGGTGCGATGCAGCAGAACATGTTGATGCGTTGCAGCGCCCACAAGGGGGATGACCGCAGCGCCTGCGAGGCGCGCATGGGCGCCCAGGGCAGCATGCAGGGCAGCGTCAGCGCCGGCGGCATCCTGCGCCAGAGCGTCGTGACCGTGCCGGCCAACTAGCGCCAATACTGATCGCCTTACCCATGCCATTGCGGCTCCGGATCAGGTCCGGGGTTGAAGCACCCGCAATCCATGGATGCCCCGGATCGTGGTCAGGGGCAAGCCCGTCAGGTGCGGGATGCCAGCTTCTGTCCGGCTCCGCCGCCTTGCATGGCGCAACTGCCCACAATGCGTTGTACGCCGTCGGTCGCTCGGGCCAGGCAGCCGTGCTACGGCAACAAGGCGGAAGTATCTTTGTGCAACAAGTGCGTCGACGTGACCGAATTGCACCGCGGTTCGGCGTCGGCGCCCTACCATGCCGGCACCATCCTGCGTGACCAACAGCTTCGACGGCGGCGCGCAGGATGCCTGTTCAACCTTTGAAAGTCCCATCACCATGTTCGATCGCACAACCCGGGTGGCGTGCGCCGCCATCACCGCTTACGCCTGCCTGTCTGGCTCGGCAGCACTTGCCCAGACGACGACCGTCGCCATGGTCAGCACCACGCCCACCGCCACCGCGCTCAATGCCACGCCCTCGGCCGACAAGCTCGCCAGCACCCATGGTGCTTCGGTAGGTTCCACGGACGCCGCGAAGACGCTGATCGAAGGCATGCGCGCCGGCAGGTCGGTGCAGCTCGGCGACGTCACGGTCTCCGGCACCGGCAAAACCATGGGTTACGGAAACATCAATATCGCCTTGTCGCTGGCCAGGGCGCAGGTCGCCGCGGATGCCGATGCGAAGTCCTACGCGCTGGCGTTGGACCACGTGATGGACATGCGCGCCAGCGGCATGGGCTGGGGACTGATCGCCAAGGAGCTCGGCTTGAACCTGGGGCAGGTCATGAGCGAGTCGAAGACCGGCAAGACGGGTACGCAAACCAGCCAGGTGGCACGCGCTGATGCATCTTCCAGAGCGACCCACGCGAATGCCGGGTCGGCCAACGGACAAGGCCAGCGCGTGAGTGGCGGCGGCGGCAATAGTGGCGGCAATAGTGGCGGCAACGGTGGCGGCAATGGCGGCGGCAACGGCGGCGGCAATGGCGGCGGCAATGGCGGCGGCAATGGCGGCGGCAACGGCGGCGGCAACGGCGGCGGCCACAAGTAGGTGCCTTGGGCCATGGCCCGGTGACGACCGGGGCTCGGCCCATCCGGCGTGCGTGCGCGCACCGCGGCTCAAAAAAAATGGCAGGCCCTGCGGCCTGCCACCCGGCGCAATCCCTTGCGCGCGCCGCTTACTGGGCCGGCACGATCACGACCGTACCACCCGTGGTTCCGGTGGCTCCGGTGCGCCCGGTCGCACCGGTGTTGCCGGTGGCTCCCGTGTAAC
The DNA here is from genome assembly GCA_031381865.1 of Betaproteobacteria bacterium. GTDB lineage: Bacteria > Pseudomonadota > Gammaproteobacteria > Burkholderiales > Burkholderiaceae_C > CAISIP01. The sequence continues at coordinate 3,058 of JANMYG010000096.1, forward strand.
CGGTCGCACCCGTGTCTCCGGTGGCACCCGTGCCACCGGTGGCGCCGGTATAACCGGTCGCACCGGTGCTTCCGGTAGCACCGGTGTAGCCGGTCGAACCGGTATTGCCCTTGGCACCGGTGTAGCCGGTGGCACCGGTCTCGCCGGTTGCACCTTGTGGGCCGGCGGGACCGGCGGGGAAGGATATGCACGCGCTCAGGGAGAGCGCCGCCGCTGCCACGACCAACAGTTTCGAATATTTCATGATGATGTCCTTTCGTTTGACTAACCAGACCTACGCACCAGTTGGTGGGCAGAAAATCAGCTTATGCAATCGGCGCGCGCAGTTCAGTGCGATGGCGCGCATAAGGCGAATTCAAGTGCCACATCCAGCGTCTCCAGGAATTCGTTGACACGGATCGGCTTGGTGAGGTAACGAAAGAAGCCGGCCTCGAGGCCGCGTTCGATGTCGCGCGCGATGGCGTTGGCACTGAGCGCCACCACCGGGATATGCGCAGTCTGCGGGTCGGCGCGCAGCATCTGCATGGCTTCGATGCCGCTGATGCCGGGCAGGTTGATGTCCATCAGTATCAGGTCCGGCTTGGCGGCCTGCGCCAGCTCGATACCGAGCGTGGCGTTCCTCGCGCTCAGCAGCCGCATTCCGGGGCGGCGAGCGATGATCTGTTCGACCAGTTGCAGGTTGGCGGCGTTGTCTTCCACATACAGCACCGTGCGTTGCGGCACCGCGATCGGCGCCTCGGGCGCGGGCGCAGGCTCGAGATGGACCGCATCCATGGCTGGCGCTGGCGCCGCCGCCACCGCCAGCTCGATCCAGAACACGCTGCCTTGGCCGACCGTGCTTTCCACACCCATCGCGCCACCCATCAATTCGACCAGCCGCTTGGTCACGACCAGGCCGATGCCGGCGCCCTGCTCGGTGCCGGCCTGTTGCCCGAGCCGATGAAAGGGCTGGAACAACTGCGCCATTTGATCCGGCGACAACCCGGTCCCGGTGTCCCAGACGCGCAGGCGCACGCGTTGCGGCTCGCTCTCGCCGAGTTCGACCACCACCGAGCCGCCAGCCTGGTTGTACTTGACCGCGTTGGACAGGAGTTTCATCAGCACCTGTTGCAGCCGGGTGCGATCGGCGGACACAAAACACGGCTGGTCGAA
>JANMYG010000121.1:0-9367 GCA_031381865.1 Betaproteobacteria bacterium
GGCCGCCCCAAGCACATCTACAGCATCGTCAAGAAGATGCGCGGCAAGTCGCTCGGCTTCGAACAGGTGTACGACATCCGGGCGCTGCGCATCGTGGTGGCGTCGGTGGCCGACTGTTACCAGGCCCTGAGCAGCGTGCACAGCCGGTTCACGCCGGTCACCGAAGAGTTCGACGACTACATCGCCAAGCCCAAGGCCAATGGCTACCAGTCGTTGCATACGATCGTGCGCGACCAGGCGCGCCAGCCGATCGAGATCCAGATCCGCACCCAGGCCATGCACGACCACGCCGAACACGGCGTCGCGGCGCACTGGGCCTACAAGGAGGCCGGCACCAAGGGTTATGCGGGCGTCTCGGCGAGCGGACAGTACGACGCCAAGATCGCCGTGTTGCGCCAGTTGCTGGCCTGGGAGCGCGACCTGTCGGGCGAGCAGCGGGCGGGTTTCTTCGACGACCGCATCTACGTGCTGACGCCAGACGCCGCGATCGTGGAACTGCCTCAGGGCGCGACCGCGGTCGACTTCGCCTACAGCGTACACACCGACCTGGGCCACCGCTGCCGCGGCGCGCGGGTCGACGGTGTCATGGTGCCGTTGCATACGCCGCTGAAGAACGGCCAGACCGTGGAGGTCACGACGGCGAAGGAGGGCGGGCCCTCGCGCGACTGGCTCAATGCCGAGCTGGGTTACCTGGTGAGCCACCGCGCCCGGGCCAAGGTGCGCGCCTGGTTCAACGCGCGCGCTTCTGCGGAAACTGTGGCGCGTGGCCGCGAGGCGGTCGAGCGGCTGCTGCAACGCGAGGGCAGGACCTCGGTCAACCTCGAAGACCTGGCGTCGCGGCTCGGATTCGATTCCGCCGACGGGTTGTTCGAACTGGTCGGCAAGGACGAGTTCTCGCTGCGCCATATCGAGCTGTTGTTGCGGCCCGCCGAGACAGTGGCGCCGCAGGCCGATGCGCCGCTGATCCGCAAGCCCACGCCGGCGGACAAGGCGGCCGGTGGCGGCGTGCTGGTGGTGGGGGTCGGCTCGTTGTTGACGCAACTGGCCAAGTGCTGCAAACCGGCGCCGCCGGACGCGGTGTGCGGCTTCGTCACGCGCGGCAAGGGCGTCAGCGTGCACCGCGCGGACTGCTCCAACCTGCGCGAGATGGTGGCCCGCAACGGCGAGCGGCTGATCGACGTGCAATGGGGCCAGCCCAAGGCCACCGACACCGCCGTCTACCCGGTCGACGTGGCGATAGAGGCGGCTGACCGCCAGGGCCTGCTGCGCGACATCTCGGAGGTATTCACCAAGGAGAAGATGAACGTGATCGGGGTGCAGACACAATCGGTCAAGGGCACCGCCTGGATGACCTTCACGGTCGAAGTCGCCGACGCCGTGCGGCTGCAACGGGTGCTGGGGCTGGTGGCCGGCCTGAACGGCGTGCGGTCCGCGCGCCGACGCTAGAGCGTTGTTGCCAGCGCGTTTTTGAAAGCCTTATGTCCGACCATTCCCACGCTTCAGTCCGCCACACTTTCCTGTGGCACGACTACGAAACCTTCGGCGCGAACGTGCGCCGCGACCGGCCGGCGCAGTTTGCCGCCATCCGCACCGATGCGGCGCTGAACGAAGTCGGTGCGCCGATGATGTTCCATTGCCAGCCGGCGAACGACTTCCTTCCCGACCCGCAGTCCTGCCTGATCACCGGCATCACGCCGCAGGAGTGCCTCGAAAAAGGGCTGCCCGAATACCAGTTCGCGGCACGCATCGAACATGCGCTCAGTGCGCCCGGCACCATCGGCGTGGGTTACAACACGATCCGCTTCGACGACGAGATCACCCGCTTCATGTTCTGGCGCAACCTGATCGACCCCTACGCACGGGAATGGCAGAACGACTGTGGCCGGTGGGACCTGCTCGACGTGGTGCGCACCGCCTATGCCCTGCGGCCCGAGGGCATCCAGTGGCCGACCAAGCCGGACGGCAGCGCCAGTTTCAAGCTCCCCGACCTGGCGGCCGCCAACGGGCTGGCGCATGAGGCGGCGCACGACGCGCTGAGCGACGTACGCGCCACGCTGGCGCTCGCGCGCCTGCTGCGCGACCACCAGCCGCGCCTGTTCGAGTTCTGCCTGGGCCTGCGCAGGAAGGAGCGCGTGGCGGCCGAGCTGGGATTGCCCACCACGGCGCAGGCCGCGCGGCCGTTCCTGCATGTCTCGGGCATGTTCCCGTCCGAGCGTGGTTGCCTGGCCGTCATGTGGCCGCTGGCGATGCACCCGACCATCAAGAATGAATTGATCGCCTGGGACCTGAGCCACCCGCCGGGCGAATTGGCCACCCTGAATGCCGACCAGATCCGGCTGCGGCTGTTCAGCCGCACGGCGGACCTGCCCGAAGGGGTCGACCGATTGCCGGTCAAGACCGTGCACCTGAACAAGTCACCGATGGTGATGGGCAACCTCAAGACCCTGTCGCCGCAAATGGCGGCGCGCTGGGGCATCGATGTCGCGCAGGCGCTGCAACACGCGATGGCGGCGCGCGACCTGCCCGACATGAGCGCCATCTGGCCCAAGGTCTTCGCGCGACCAGCCGAGGGACCGACGGACGTGGACGAAGACCTGTACGGCGGCTTCATCGGCGCGCCGGACCGGCGGCGCCTGAACCAGCTGCGCGGTCTTGCGCCGGACAAGCTGGCTGCGGCGCGCAACAGCTTCGACGACCGGCGCCTGGACGAACTGGTGTTCCGTTACCGTGCCCGGAACTTCCAGGCCAGCCTGACGGCCGACGAACTGGTGCTGTGGAACGAGCACCGGGCGGCGCGGCTGTTCGACGGGGCAGGCGGCGTGCGTACCTTCGACACACTGGCCGAAGAGATCGACAAGCTGGCGGAAACCACCGACGAACGCGGGCATGCGATTCTGGCGGCGTTGTACGAGTACGCCGAGATGATTGCGCCGGAGCGCTGATCTGAGGGCGTCTTGGCGCCCCACTGTGGCCGATCAGGCCGCAGTCGATGGCAACAACAACTCTCGCACCACCGGTGCATGCAATGCAACCAACCCTACCTCTCGAATGCGGTAGAGCCTCGTGGGGTCGAGGGCAGTGAAGACGATGTCGGCGGCGGGCATGCGTTGTTGGACTTCAACGGGCCATTCCCGGACGTGGCACGGCTCGGCTCTTGAGGCATGTCAAGGCGGCGCGATGTGCATGAACGATGTCTGCGCCGGCCGCCCCGCCAGATGCAACGAAGCGGTTGCGGCCGGCGACTGCGCCACCAGCGTGCCGCGCCGGAACACCTTGAGCCGGGTCGCGCGCAGCCGGATCGCCTCGACCGGGTCGCGCGCCTGCAGCAACACGAAGTCGGCATGACAGCCGGGTTCCAGCCCGTAGCCCTGCAATTGCAGGATCTTCGCGGGGTTGCTGGTCACGGCGTCGAAACACTGGCGCATCGCCGCCTGGCTGGTCATCTGGGCCACGTGCAAGCCCATGCCGGCTACTTCGAGCATGTCGCCGCTGCCCAGCGAATACCACGGGTCCATCACGCAGTCCTGCCCGAACGCCACCGTCAGGCCATGCGCCATCAGTTCGGGTACACGCGTCATGCCGCGGCGCTTGGGATAGCTGTCGTGGCGGCCCTGCAGCGTGATGTTGATCAGCGGGTTGCTGACCACGCTGACCTGCGCCTCGGCCATCAGCGGCAGCAGTTTGGACACGTAGTAGTTGTCCATCGAGTGCATCGACGTAAGGTGGGAGCCGGTGACGCGGCCGTGCAGGCCCAGGCGCTGGGTCTCGCAGGCCAGCGTCTCGATATGCCGCGAGAGCGGGTCGTCGGACTCGTCGCAATGCATGTCCACCAGCTTGCCGCGTCGGGCGGCGATCTCGCACAGCAGCTTGACGCTGGCCGCGCCGTCGGCCATGGTGCGTTCGAAATGCGGTATGCCGCCGACCACGTCTACGCCCAGATCCAGCGCGCGCTGCAGGTTCTCTACGCCGCCGGCTGCGCGCAACACGCCGTCCTGCGGAAAAGCCACCAGCTGCAGGTCGAGGTAGGGCGCCACGCGGCGCTGCACGTCCAGCAGCGCCTCGACCGCCAGCAGGCGCGGGTCGCTGGTGTCCACATGCGAGCGGATCGCCAGCAGGCCCCGCGCGACAGCCCAGTCGCAATACGCCCGCGCGCGTTCGATCACGGCGTCCTGGGTCAGGCTGGGCTTGAGCTCACCCCACACGGTGATGCCTTCGAGCAGGGTGCCGCTCTGGTTCACGCGCGGCATGCCGTAACAGAGCGTGGCGTCCATGTGGAAATGCGCGTCGACAAAAGGCGGGCTGAGCAGCAGGCCCTGCGCGTCCAGCGTGTCATGCGCCGCGGCCTGCAGGCCGGGGGCCAGTTCGACGATGCGGCCGTCCTGTACCGCCAGCGACATGCCGGTGCGGCCGTCGGGCAGGGTGGCGTTGCTTACCAGTAGATCGAGCATGTTTGCGCACTCCAGGGAACTGTGGGGGCGGGGTGATGGATGGCAATGTAACTTGCATCAGTTGTCGACCACAACGCGCCATCAGGTGGCACCGGATCGCCTCGCCTCGAATCTTTCGCCATTTGTGGCAAATGGCTCGCAGTACGACCGACGGTTGCGCAGCGGTTGCCGTCGTACGATTGACCACGACTGAGCGTCAGGTCTCGCCCAGACCAGTCATTCGATCACCTCGTCGGCGCGCAGCAGCAGCGCCTGCGGAATCGCGAGGCCCAGTGTCTTCGCGGTCTTGAGGTTGATCACCATCTCGATCTTCGTGGACTGCATGACCGGCAGATCGGCCGGCTTGGCGCCGTTGAGAATCTTGCCGACATAGATGCCGGCCTGGTACCAGGCTTCGGCCGGGTCGGCTCCGTAGCTTATCAGGCCCCCGGCGGTGACGTACTGGCGAATATCGTAGATAGCCGGTACTTTGTAGCGTGCCGCCAAGGCGACGAATTGCTCGCGCCGCGCATTGAAAAAAACATCGGAGTCGACGAGGAGCGCGCCGGGTCGTAGTTGCCCGATGGTCGCGAAGGCCGCGTCGATTTCCTGTTGGTTGGCGGCGCTCAAGACCCGTAGTTGCAGCCCGAAGGTGCGCGCTGTTTCCTGCACTTTGCGCGTGCGGTATTCGGTAGTCCCACCTGGATTCACGACATAGGCGATGACGGTAGCTGCGGGCACCAACGCATGCAGTATCTCGAGCCGCTTTTCCATCAGCTCAGTGGTGAGAAAATTGATGCCCGTAAGGTTGCCGCCCGGATGACTCAGGCTGGCGACGAGGCCCAGCTCGACGGGGTCGCGGCCTGCCGAGAAGACGATCGGAATCGTCGAAGTTGCCGCCTTGGCGGACCGTGCCCCCCCGCCAGCCGCGGCCGAAAATATGACGGCCACCTGACGGCGGACCAGATCGGCCGCCAGCGCTGGCAGTCGATCGTATTGACCGTCCGCCCAGCGAAATTCGATCGCCACATTCTTGCCCTCGACATAGCCGGTTTCGTTCAGGCCACGGCGAAAGCCGGCCAGGTACGGTGCAAATTGTGCGGCAGACGCACTGCCGAGAAACCCGATCACCGGCATTGCCGATTTCTGCGCGCGCGCGCCGAATGGCCAGCCCAGTACCGCGCCGCCGAGGACAGGGATTAGATCGCGTCGTTTCACTGAATCACCTCATCGGCGCGCAACAGCATCGATTGCGGGATCGTGATGCCGAGGGCTTTGGCGGTCTTGGCGTTGATGATCAGCTCGAACCGGGTGGGCTGCTCCACGGGGAGGTCTGACGGTTTGGCGCCCCTGAGAATCCTGTCCACGTAGCTGGCAAGGCGCCGGTAATTGTCGGCGAGGCTCGCGCCATAACTCAGAAGGCCCCCGGCTTCGGAAAATTCCCGCCCCTCGAAGATCCCCGGCAGCCGGCTCTGCGCGGCCAAGCCGACGATTCGTTTTCGCTCGGCAAAGAACATCGGGCTGTTCGCCACGAGAAGAGCGTCGGGCCGCTCTCTCTTCATTGCCGCGAATGCACCGTCGATCGCCTGGGGATCGCGCGCTTCGACGACTTGCAGCTTCACCTTCAACGTGCGGGCCGCAGCCTCCAATCCCTTCAAGGCCGCCGCGTTGGTCGACGTCGGATTCATCAGAACGGCCACTCGAGAGACGCCGGGAATCGCCTGCTTCAGCAGCTCGAGTCGCTTCTCGTTCAGGTCGCTGGTAAGAGCGCTTACGCCGGTGAGGTTTCCACCCGGCCGGTCGAGGCTTGCAACGAACCCAGCGCTGACGGGGTCGCCGCCCGTTTGGAAGACGACCGGGATCGTCTTGGCCGCCTTCTTCACGGCGAGGATCACTGCCGTACCACCACCGGCGCAAACGATGACGTCCACCTTGAGACGGACCAGTTCCTCCGCGAGCGCCGGGATGCGGTCAGGCTTTGAATCGGCCCATCGGTACTCGACCGAGATATTTTTTCCCTCGACGTAGCCCAGCTCACGCAGCCCTTGCCGGAAGGCCTCGTCCTGGCTCTCAGGCCCGGAGCGCAATGACAAATACCCGATCCGGGAGGTCTTCCCCGGCGTCTGTGCAAACACGGCGCCAGGTGCTGCGAGCAATGTCATCCCGCTGGCAACCAAAGATCTGCGCCGGATGTTCATTGGGGCCATATTCTCGTCGTGAGAAAACATACGCGCTGGGGATCCGAGAGCAGTGCACCCAATTGAGCCAAGGTGGAGATCAGTGTATGCCTGAACGGCGGGTAAGTGGCACATTGCTGTCTTACGTGCCCGGACGGGCGAAGGCCGGCAGTTAGTCTTCTGCGGGTCTTGATCCGCCATGCAGCGATTCGCGTTGTATAGATCAACAGCCAAAAATTGGCTCGGCGTAACGATTACAGCGTGTTCAGGTTTGCCGGTTCAAACCGGCAGCCCGGCTCAATCGATCCTCGGGCTGGGGCACTGGTCGCGTTATCGCCGCGACGCGTAGACCTCCCGGACCATGCGCAAAATCGGTCGTTCCGCCCAGGCCCGCATCGTCGCAGCTACAGCCTTCGGGTAGACCGCCGCGGCGTAAGTGGGATGTTCATTGGGACCAACCAGCGGCGCGAGGAGGCTGGCGGCGGTGATGTCGGCGCGGGTAAATTGGTTTCCGGTCAGATAGGGCCGACCATCGGCCAGAAGCCCGTCGAGCCAGCCCAGTTCATGCTCCACTATCGCGCGCAATTCCAGGCCTTGTGCCGGGCCCAGGTCCATCCCCTTGATCATCACCGTCACAATTTTTGGCCAGGCCATGGTGACGGCCATTCGTTGCCAAATTGGCAGGCCGTTCGAAAACATGGGACGGACCGACCCGGGATCGTTGGTGAGCGCATCGGAATAGAAGAAACGGCGAACATGCACACCTGCAATATCGTCGAGGCGCTTTTCGATTGCGCGCACTTGCACGGGATCATCGCCAGCGAGGCTGGGCGCGTTGGCAGCGCGCTGCGCGTCGGCCCAATCGACGATGGCGGATGAACCCGCGATCACACGATCGCCGGCGTGCAGAAACGGCACAGAACCACTCGCCGCGCCAAGCTTTCTGGCGATGCGCCGGTGCATGCCGACCATCACATGTTGCACCTGATGCGCGATGCCGAAATGGTCCAGCGCCCAGCGCGCTTTTTCGCAATAGTGGGAGATGTTGAAAACATAGAGGATGGGCTTGTCCATTGGCGCTCCTGTCATGCTGCTGAACTTGTCACGACGAATGTATTCTCTGGCGAGAGCCGGCTGTCCGTCAAAGGCGGTGGCTCGCGATGAAATCAGGGTCCGCGCGGCAGTGGCCCGTGCCCGGCTCGATAATCCCCCAAAGTCCAGCACACCGATCGGCGCTCCGGTTCCTTGCGCGCCCGCCCGACACCCGGAGCTCACCACATGACCGATTCGTCCACCTACGTACCGCCGAAGATCTGGGCCTGGAACAAGGACAGCGGCGGCCGCTTTGCCAACATCAACCGCCCGGTCGCGGGGCCGACGCACGAAAAGGACCTGCCGGTGGGCCGCCATCCGCTGCAGCTCTACTCGCTTGCCACACCCAACGGCGTCAAGGTGACGGTGATGCTCGAAGAGCTGCTGGCGCTGGGTCATGGTGGCGCCGAGTACGACGCATGGCTGATCAAGATCAACCAGGGCGAGCAGTTCGGCAGCGGCTTCGTGGCGGCGAACCCGAACTCCAAGATCCCGGCGCTGGTGGACCACAGCGGGCCGGCGCCGATCCGCGTGTTCGAGTCGGGCGCGATCCTTTTGTATCTGGCCGAGAAGTTCGGCGCCTTGTTGCCGGTCGACGCCGCGCAGCGCGCCGAATGCCTGTCGTGGCTGTTCTGGCAGATGGGCAGCGCGCCGTATCTGGGCGGCGGCTTCGGCCACTTCTACGCCTACGCGCCGACCAAGATCGAATATGCGATCGACCGCTTCGCGATGGAAGTCAAGCGCCAGCTCGACGTGCTCGACCGGCGCCTGGCCGAGAGCCCGTACCTGGCGGGCGAGGAATACACGATCGCCGATATCGCGGTATGGCCGTGGTACGGCGCGCTGGCCAAGGGCCTGCTCTACGAAGGCGGCGAGTTCCTGCAGGTGCAGCAGTACACCAACGTCCAGCGCTGGACCAACCAGATCGCCGAGCGGCCGGCCGTGCAGCGGGGCCGCATGGTCAACCGCACCTGGGGCGAGCCGTCCAGCCAACTGGCCGAACGCCACGAGGCCAGCGACTTCGAAACCAAAACCGGAGACAAGGTGGCGGCCGCGCTCTGATTCCAAATGGTGTTCGATCCGCAAGATCCGTTCGGGCCAAGCTCAGGGCGAACGGTTCAAATCCTTGAGCGTCAACGCGCATGAGCCGGCCGGCGCCCACAGCCTGCGTTGGACTGCCGTCTCCCGGTTGAGTCGCTGGCATGCTTACCGTCGTCGCCTTGCTGCTGCTGCCCGGCGTGCTCTGCATGTCGATCTTTCGCGTCTGGGTGTTGCCGCGAACGCTGTTTTCCGGTCGCCTCAAGCTCAACCCCCGCCGGCCAGCGGTCGCAGCAGTTGGGCTGGTGTCCATGTATTGCGCGTTGACCGCGTACACGGCGCTGGTGCTGCTGACGATCGGTCGCACGCTGTGGAATCCGCCCGGGACGCTGCAAGAGCTTGTTTCGGTCGCAGCGGTGGCAGTTGCTTACCCGTTCGTCCTGTTGTTGTTCGAGTGGGTGCTGTTCCACAGCATCCAGAGAAGCGCGCGCAAATAACAAAGGCCCCGGTCGCGTGAGCGATCGGGGCCAGTGGGTCAGTGACCGACGCGCAGGCGCGCCGCATGGTCCGGTTGTCTGGTGCCTACTTGGAGGCTTCCCACACCGCGTGCGAAAACGCCAGATGGAGAACGTC
>JANMYG010000147.1:0-10600 GCA_031381865.1 Betaproteobacteria bacterium
GCGCGAATGGGCGTTGGCGAGAGACGCGGCGCGAATGGGCGTTTGGCGAGGAAAGCCCTCGGATCAGGTCTTGATTTTGAACCAAATCCCTGACAAGTTCGCCCCGATTCCAACGCGACGGATCGCCGAGTGATCGCATCGGTTGGCGGCAAGATGACGCGGGCCGCGGGTGACTCGCGGGCCTGGTCCCGAATGTTGCACGGCTTCGATGGCCGCGATCGTCCTCAAGGCGCGAACTCCTCGATGGTCAGTCCCTGGACAGCCGAGAAATGTTTGATGTTGGCGGTGAGCAGCGTCGTCTGGATCTCGATGGCAGTGGCGCCAATCAGCGCATCGGCCAAGCGCATGCCGTGAGACTGGGCCAACTCATCGATCAATGCTGATGCCCGCTGCGAGATGGCCGGGGTGAGCTGCACGATCTCGGTGTTGCGCGCGGCCAGGCCCTTCTTCAGCCGCGCGAGTTCGGCCTTGTCGCGGCAGCCTTGCGCCAACTCGATATACGTCACCGCCGAGATCCGCCAGACTTTGATCGCATGCAAGCGTTTGGCCGCGCCTACATGCCCGCGCGTCAGCCACACCAACACATCCGAATCGATCAGCATCGGCGGCGTCAATCCTTGCGCCGCATGCCGTCTTCGTTGAAGCGCGACGCGCGGATCGAGCGGATATAACCCGCCACGTCGTCCATGTCCTCGCGGTCGCGCCACATGCCGAACAAGGGGTCGTCAGTCACGAACTCTTCGGCCGGTGCGGCGGCTTGCACTTCTTCCTCGATGCGCACCGTCACTGTGGCGCTGGCGGCCTTGGCCAGCTTGGCACGCCAGGCGGCGGGCAACTCGGCCACCGGCACATGCTCGATCACGATTGCGTTCATCAGTTCATCCTTCCTTGGTCGTTGGGGCCCAGTCGGGGGCAAGTCTCGGTTCTGGACCACGGCCCCTGGAATTCTCGCATGGCCCGCCCAATTCGAATCGAATTTCCCGGTGCGATCTACCGCGTGACCTCGCGCGGCACCCGGTGCGAGGCGATCATCGTTGACGATGACGATTGCGAGGCGCTGATCGATGTGGTGGCGACCGGGATGTCGCGCGTCGATGCGCAAGTGCTGACCTACTGCTTGATGGGAAGTCACCACCAATTTGTGCTGTGTACGCGCCAGGCGAACCTGTCTTTGCTGATGCGGCGCGTGAACGGCGCCTACATGCAGGCCCTCATCCGTCGGCACAACAAGGTTGTGCACCTGCTGCATGGGCGCGTCAATGCGATTTTGGTGGACCGCGATGCCGACCCACTGGGGGGTGTCGGTACGCGGAGCTGAACCCGGTGCGAGCACGCATGATCGGCGAGCCGGCGCATTGGCCGTGGTCTAGCTACCGCAGGCACGTGGGGCAGGCGCCGAAGCCGACGCCGCAATGGCTCGACACCATAGGCCTGCGCGGCTACCTGGCGGGAAGTCGATATCGGGTATCAGGTACCCGATACCCGGTAGCAGGTGTTCGGCACCCCGCACCCGACATCCGGTATCAGGTATCCGGCATGCGGCATCCCGCATCCGGAATCCATTCTCGGCACACCGCCGCGCAAGTTGGGCGTGTCGGGTGGCTGTGCCGGTTCGCTGGAAGTATTCGCGCCTGCCACAACTGCACGCGTCCAAACCATCGCGTTCACGCCAACATCTTGGCGTGCCACAAAACGTCCTGCGCGAGACTGCAAGCGAGGCGGCGCGGACGCCCGGCGCGCTGGCGAGGGACACCGCCTCATCGCGCACTGGCGAGGGACGCGGCGCGGAAACACCCAGCTTATAAGACCACGAAGGCGCCAATCCGCCCTGCCACCCCGTCGCTCCCTCAGCCCCCCATCGCCGTCAGCATGATGCCCGGCAGCTTCAGAAAACTGGGTCGGTATTCCATCTCGGTCAGCTTCGGGCCCAGCTGGTCGGCCTTGCGGTGGGTCACGAACCACGGTGGCTTGGGGAACGCGCGGAATGGCCCGCTGACCACGGTACGTTGCGCCCGGTCGAACATGAATGCGTTGTGCACGATGCCGCGGCCGCTCTGCACGTCGGCCAGCGTGTGGCCTGGGAAAGCGCCCCAGGTGGCGGTCGCCAGCAGGAAGCTGTAGGCGGCCCACACGTTGACGCCGATTGCGCCGTATTTGAGCTCCAGCAACAACGCATCGAAACGCGGCCCCATCGCCTTCACCGTCTTGGGGTGGATGATGATATTGGCGCTCAAGGTGCCGCGCAGTTGCGTGTTGGCGTATTGCACCGCCGCGCGCAGGAACTGCTCCGGATCGGCGGGCGCGAGCAGCACGCGCCCCAGCGCGGCGCCGAAAACTTCGTTGTCCAGAAAATGCCGGTCGGCCGGCTTGGCGTCCAGCGCCACGAACACACGTTCCGTCAGCGCGTTGGCGCGGGTCAGCACCTCGGCCTGCGGGTAACGCTGCTTGACATCTTCGACACGCTTGCTGGCGCCGGGGTAATAAGGCACCCGCTGGGGCGCGTCGCGCATCGCATCCTTCACCAACTGCTCGAAACGCGGTGCCAGGTCCCATCCCGAACTCAGCAACAGCACCTGGCTGGCGGCGCAGTTGAAGCCGCAGTTCTGCAGCTTCTGGGTTGCCACCGCCTCGGCCTGAAACCGCAGGTCGGCTTCGCTCCAAGGGCCGGGCACCACGATGGTCGGCGTGATCGCACCGAGTTCGGAATGGATCGGGCGCGGGTTCTTGGGTGTGCCGGCCGCCTTGCGTTGCCGGGCTTCGTCGCCGGCTCCCCACACGATCGCGTCGTGTACCGCCTCGGAGCCGGTGATGTGGATGACCTCCACCATCGGGTGCGAACACAGGTACTCGCCCACGTCGGTGCCACCCTTGAAGATGCGCACCACACCCAGGTCGATGGCGGGCTGCAGCAGCGCCGAGAAAAACGGCAACATGTAGTCGTTGACCGGGTTGAGCTTGACGATACACACCTCGTGCTCGACCAGCAACTTGTACAACACGTCCAGCGGCGCAATCGCGTTCACGTTGCCGGCCCCCAGTACCAGCGCCACCTTGCCGGTGCGTGTGGCCTCAGGCGCGGCGTAGGCCTTCGCGGTGTGGCTGGCCAGGTTGGCCGCATCAACGCCCGGCTCCATCCAGACCTCGGCGCGGACACCGCCGGCCAGCAGTGTCTCCATCAGGTTGTGCGGAAACACCTTCACCGCCAGTTGTCCATTGGGCAATTTGCGCTGCGCCAGTTTGCCCAGGTAGGCCTTGCCGGGTTGGGCGCCCAGTGTTTCGATATACAGGTTGAGGGCCGACATACAGGCGTATGGCCCGGCCAGCCACTCCTCGCCCAACAGCGGCGAACCGGCCGGAATGCCCTTTCTCTCGGCCGAGGTCACAGCCCAGGCCTGCGCCTGTGGCATCAGGCTTTCCTTCATGGCCCGCAGCAGCGCGATACGCGCCGCCACGCCGGTGCGGGCCCAGACGTGTTTGTTGGCCCCCAGCGTGTGCAGGGCGTCGTCGAGCGCGTCGGCGGACGCAGGGCGAGGCAGGTCTTTGAGGTTGCTCATGGCGTCACCGGCTGGATTAGCTCGAGATGTAGTTCTGCAGCTGCGCGATGGTTTGTTCATGGTCGGCAATGATGTCGTCCATGATGTCGAGGATCGAGATCACACCCAGCACCCGATCGCCTTCGACGATCGGCAGGTGGCGGATCTTCTTCTGGCTCATCAGCGCCATGCATGCCCGCGTGCCGGTCTTGGGCGTGACCGTGATGACGTCGCGCGTCATGATGTCGGCGACCCTGGTTTCCCTGGAATTCCGGCCCTGCAGCGCCACCTTGCGGGTGTAGTCGCGCTCCGACAGCATGCCCACCAGACGCCCCCCGTCCATCACCACCATCGCTCCGGCGCCGTAATCGGCCAGCAGCTTGAGGCCGTCGAAAACCAGCACGTCGGGCGCCACCTGGTGCAACACCGCCTCGCGCTTTTTGAGCAGTTCAATCACGGGTTTCATGGGCTCTCCGTTCGTGTGGCGGTGGCAGGAGCGCCCAGTGTAAACAATGTGCGTGCGGGTGAACAGGTTGGCCGGGCAGGATGCCCGTGGCTGGCGCGCCGGCGACTAGTCTCAGGCCGCTTCGTCGTCCGATTCGGCGCACTTGCGCCCGTCCAGCATGGCAGCCACCAGGTTCTCGCGCTGGCGAAAGGACGTGAAAATGACGCCCGCCACATGCAGCAACAACAGCGGCAGCAGGGCCTGCCCGAGCGCGCCGTGCAGCGTTTCGAGCCATTCCACGCCCCAGAAACGGTCGGTGGTGAACAACCAGCCGCTCAACCCGGTGGCCAGCGCGTCGGCCAGCAGCACCAGCACCATCCAGCCGCCCAGGGGGTTGTGACCCAGGTAGTGGCGCTCGCGTTTTTGCCAGACCGCGCGGGCGTAGTCCAACGTCGCCGGCACGGTGCGCACGAACTGGGTGAAGCGCCAATAACCGCCGGCGATGAATCCGAGCAGTACGCGCAGCATGGCCGCCGCCAGCGCCACGTAACCGGTCCATTCGTGGATGCGCCCGCCACCTTCGTGGGTGGCGAAACTCGCCACCATCGACACCGCCAGCGTCCAGTGCAGCAGCCGCAGGCCGGGGCTCCACACCGGCACGACCCGGCCCGCGCGAGCCTGGCTCATCGCGGCTTGGTGGGCACTGGTGCCAGCGTCACCGGATGAAAGTAGTATTCGCCGCGTTCGCCCTTTTCGTTCAGCGCGTAGACCTCGTAACAGCCGC
Source organism: Betaproteobacteria bacterium (assembly GCA_031381865.1). Lineage (GTDB taxonomy): Bacteria > Pseudomonadota > Gammaproteobacteria > Burkholderiales > Burkholderiaceae_C > CAISIP01. Next base: position 4,763 of record JANMYG010000147.1, read on the forward strand.
CGTCCTCCTTGATGCGGCGCACGATGTAGCCCTTGTCCTTGAGCTGTTGTTCCAGCTTTTCGACCGCCTGCCAGCCCGATTTCGGGCCGGAGTCGCAGGTGGCCAGCCCGGTGGCGTGCGCGCCTGCCAGGCTAAAGACGAATGTTGCGGCCACGGTGGCGGCGTCAAGTATCTTCACGGTCGGTTTCCATAACACGGGTTGGGATGCCGCCACTCTAGCGTGCGCATGTAAACCTGGCATGAAGCTGCGTCGGCGATCTGGCCAAGGCGCGGCCGTGCGACCCGGGCGCGCCAGACTGGCTAACATCCGGTTTCCATGACGACTTCCTTTCCCCAACTCCGACAAGGACACACCATGTTCCAAGACCAATTGATGGCCGGCCAACGCATTCTGGTCACCGGCGGCGGCACCGGCCTGGGCAAGGCCATGGCCGAGCGCTTCCTCGGCCTGGGTGCCGACATCGCGATCTGCGGCCGGCGCAAATCGGTCTGCGAAGAAACCGCCGCCGCCTGGCGCGGCCAGTTTCCCGAGCGCCGTATCGACACCTTCGGCGTGGACATCCGCATCGCGCAAAACGTGCAGGAGATGGTCGACGAACTGTGGGCCGGCGGCGGCCTGACCGGGCTGGTCAACAACGCGGCCGGCAACTTCATCGCGCCCACCGAAAGCCTGTCGCCGCGCGCCTTCGACGCCATCGCCAACATCGTGTTCCACGGCACCTTCTACGTCACGCAGGCGGTCGGCAAGCGCTGGATCACGGAAGCCAAGGCCGGTCAGTGGCAGGCCGGCCAGCCGTTTCGCAGCGTGATGAGCATCATCGTGACCTGGGTCGACAACGGCTCGCCGTTCGTGTTGCCGTCGGCCATGAGCAAGGCCGGCATTGACGTCATGACCAAGTCGCTGGCGATGGAATGGGCGCGTTACGGCATCCGCCTCAACGCCGTCGGGCCGGGCGAGATACCGACCGAAGGCATGAGCAAACGCCTGAGCCCGGGCGAGCAGCCCGGCGAACGCAGCCGCAAGAACAACCCGATGGCGCGTGCCGGGCAGATGTCCGAGCTGCAGAACCTGGCCAGCTTCCTGATGGCCAGCGGCCAGTGCGACTGGCTGACCGGCCAGAGCATCATGATGGACGGCGCCAACGCGCTGGCCACGGGCGGCAACTTCTACGAACTGCGCCACTGGAGCGACAGCGACTGGCAACTCGCGCGCGAACGCATCGAAGCGCAGAACCAGAAAGACAAGGCGCAACGATGACGCAACCGGCCCCGCAGGTGCTGGCCTTCGACGTCTTCGGCACCGTCGTCGACTGGTACGGCAGTATCCGCCGTGAAATCGATGCCATGCAACTCGGCGTCGACGCCGGCGCATTCGTGCTGGCGTGGCGCGCTGGCTACCAGCCGGCCATGCGCCGCGTGCGTTCGGGCCAACTCGGATGGACGCTGATCGACGACCTCCACCGCATGATCCTGGACCAGTTGCTCGAGCAGTTCGCGGTACGCGGTCTGGCCGAGGAGCAGAAGCAGCACCTGAACAAGGCCTGGCACCGCCTCGACCCGTGGCCCGACGTGGTCGCGGGCCTCACGCGCCTCAAAACGCGCCACACCATCTGCACCTTGTCCAACGGCAACATCGGACTGCTGTCCAACATGGCCAAACGGGCGGCGTTGCCATGGGACTGCGTGCTCTCGGCCGAGGTATTCCGGGCCTACAAGCCCGACCCGGCAACCTACCTCGGTGTGGCCAGTGTGTTCGACCTGCCGCCGGCGGCGGTGATGCTGGTCGCGGCGCACCAGGACGACCTGGCAGCCGCCCGCGCATGCGGGTTGCAGACCGCTTATGTCGAACGCGCGCAGGAATTCGGCCCGAGCCGCACCAAGGACATTTCTGCTGACCCGGCCAACACGCTGCATGCGCGCGATTTCCTCGACCTGGCGACCCAGTTGGGTTGCTGACCTCGGCCGCCGCGCCGGGGTTGAAATCCAGCCGGCCCGGACCCAGCTACGGGCAACACTGTTCGCTTTACCCATGTCATTGCGGCCCCGGACCGGGTCCGCGCTTTCAGCACCCGCAATCCATGGATGCCGGATCATGTCCGGCATGACTAACTGAACAGTATTGCAGCTGAGGGCACCTGGCCCACCCCGACGGATAACCCCTCTTGCCTTTCTACCTGCTCAGCAGTCTTGCCCTGGCTTTCGTGGTCTGGTTGCTGGTGCGTCCGTGGTGGGTCGAACGGCGCCGCGAGAAACTGCGCACCCAGCCGTTTGCGACCGATTGGCGCCGCATCCTGCAGCAACGTGTTCCCTATGTGGCGCGGATGCCGGCCGACCTGCAATTGCAGCTCAAGCGCCATGTGCAGGTGTTCCTGGCCGAGAAACCGTTCCTGGGCTGCGGCGGGCTGGCGATCACAGACGAGATCCGCGTCACCATCGCTGCGCAGGCCTGCCTGCTGCTGCTGGAGCGGCCGGTCGACTATTTCCCTAAGCTGCGCCAGGTGCTGGTCTATCCGGGGCCATTCGTCGTCAACCGCGTGCGCACCGACAGCGCCGGTGTGCTGCAGGATTTGCGCCAGGTGCTCTCGGGAGAATCCTGGTCGCAGGGCCAGGTGATCCTGTCCTGGGACGACGTCGCGGCCGGGGCGGCCGATCCGGTCGACGGACGCAACGTCGTGATCCACGAATTCGCCCACCAGCTCGACCAGGAAAGCGGCCACGCCAACGGCGCACCACTGCTGCGCAGCCGCGCCGCCTACAGCCGCTGGTCACGCGTCTTCAGCGAAGAGTTTGCGCGGCTGCGGCAACGCGCCGAAGCCGGCCACAGTTCGCTGCTCGACGACTATGGCGCCACCGACCCGGCGAAGTTCTTCGCGGTCGCGTCCGAGGCATTTTTCGAGTTGCCGCAACGCGTGGCCGACGAACATCCGGCGCTTTACCAGGAGTTGCGCCGCTTCTATTGCGTCGACCCGCTGACCTGGTAACCGGCGCCCGGCTGCCTAGGCATCGAGTTCCGGGTAATACCGGAAGATGCCGTCCTGGTTGAACGCGATGCGCCGTTCGCTTTGCAGGTAGGCTGCCACACGCCGGTGTAGCGCCACCTCGCGATGCAGCCGCGCAACCAGCGGCAGCTTGCCCAGCACCCGGCGTGTCGCAACCGGAAACGCGTACGACAGGCCGTCGACCAGCTGGAACAACGACAGGTCCGCGTAACTCAAGCGCCGGCCCACCAGGTGCAGCTTTGCCGCACCGGCATTACCCCGGTTACGCGCCAGGATGGCCTCGAACCAGCCCAGGTATTTGGGCAACCTCTGGGTGCGAAAGGCCTGCGCGCGCTTGCCGGCCTCGGGCTTCTGGTCTGCGTAATACAACGAACCCGAAATCGGGTGGTGGGTGTCGTGCACCTCGGCCACGGCGTCGGCCACGGTGAGCTGGATCTGGTGCGTCCAGAGCCGGCCCGCCTCGCTTTTTGCGACCAGCCCCAGACGCGGCCCGAGGTACAGCAGGATCGCCGCCGTCTGCGCGACCACCAGCTTGCCGTGTCGGAGAATCGGCGGCGCAAACGGCGGGTGGTCGATGGCCGCATCGTCCAGCAGGCGCAGGAAGGCCGGCACGCCCTGCCCTGCACTCGCGCTGCCGCGCGCCACATCCAGGTACACGGCGCCAGCGGCCTCCAGCGCCAGACGCACGAATTCTCCACGCCCCTGGATGCCGGGCCAGTAATACAACTCGTAGACCGGGGACATGGCAACTCGCCCGACTGGCGCCGCGCCTACACCGGGTCCCAGCTGAACACGTCGGCCGACCGGTCCAGCGGGTAATACATTGCGCGCAATGCCGGCAATGCATGGGCCGCCACCGACTCGGGCGTCCAGCCTTCGCTGCGGTGGACCGAGCGCACCGGACGCGGCTGGCTGATCAGGAAGATCTCGTTGTTGCGCACGGCGAAGATCTGGCCATTGGTATCGGCCGACAGGTCGCTGGCCAGGCAAATCGCCAACGGCGCGATCTTGGCCGGTGTCATCTGCTTGATGCGCTCCACCCGCGCCTGCTGCTCGGGCGTGTCGACCGGGATCGAACCGATCATCCGGCTCCAGGCGAACGGCGCAATGCAATTCGAGCGCACGTTGAACTTCTGCATGTCCAGCGCGATCGACTTTGACAATGCCACGATACCCAGCTTGGCGGCCGAGTAGTTGGCCTGCCCGAAGTTGCCGATCAGCCCGGACGTGGACGTCATGTGGATGTAGTTGCCGCTGCCCTGCTGCTTGAAATGCGGCGCAGCGGCGCGGCTCACATGGTAGGCGCCGTACAGGTGGACCTTGATCACCGCATCCCATTCGTCCAGCCCCATCTTGTGGAAGAAGCGGTCGCGCAGGATGCCGGCGTTGTTGACCACGCCGTCGATGCGGCCGAACTGGTCCAGCGCCGCGTCCACGATGCGCTGGGCACTCGCGGCCTCGGCCACGCTGTCGGTGTTGGCGACCGCCTCGCCACCGGCGGCGCGGATCTCGGCCACGACCTTCTGTGCCGGAGCACTGTCGCTGCCTTCGCCGGCGACCGACGCACCGATGTCGTTGACCACCAGGCGCGCACCTGCGGCGGCCATGGCCAGCGCCATGTCGCGGCCGATGCCACCACCGGCGCCGGTGACGACGACCACTTTTCCTTCCAGCATCGGGGATGTGCTCATGTGCCTCTTCCTGCTAAATGGGGGGGTGGCCGCAGGCGCCGCCGCACTTAGGTGACAGTACGCATGGCGGTCCGCAGGTCGAATGAATATACTGCTTTCCACCCCCCCCCCGTTGGGCACCTGCAGCGCCTGCCAGTTCGCAGGGTGCGCGGCGCGGCCCGCACCCCGCCTACCAGGAGCAACCCCCATGACAGAAGCTTTTGTGTTCGACGCCATCCGCACGCCGCGCGGCAAGGGCAAGAAGGACGGCAGCCTGTACGAGGTCAAGCCGGTCACGTTGCTGGCCGGGGTGCTGACGGAATTGCAGCGCCGCAACGACTTCGACACCGGACAGGTGGACGACGTCGTGATGGGTGTGGTGTCACCCATCGGCGAGCAGGGGTCCGTCATCGCCAAGGTGGCGGCGCTCAAGGCCGGCTGGGACTTTCGCTGCTCGGGCGTGCAGCTCAACCGCTTTTGCGCGTCCGGCCTGGAGGCGGTCAACATGGCGGCCCAGAAGGTGCGCTCGGGTTGGGAAGACCTGGTGGTCGCCGGCGGCGTGGAGAGCATGAGCCGGGTGCCGATCGGCTCCGACGGCGGCGCCTGGTCGCGCGACCCCGAGACCAACAGCGCGACCGCCTTCGTGCCGCAAGGCATCGGCGCCGACCTGATCGCGACCATCGAAGGTTTCCGGCGCGAGGATGTGGACGCATTTGCGATGGAGAGCCAGCGCCGCGCCGCCAGGGCACGCGAGGGCGGCTTTTTCGCCGGCTCGGTGGTGCCGGTGAAGGACTTCCTGGACCAGACCATCCTCGACTTCGACGAGTTCATCAAACCGCACACCACCATGGAAGGCCTGGCTTCGTTGCGCCCGGCGTTCGACGCCATGGGCGCGATGGGTTTCGACCAGGTCGCGCTGACGCGTTACCCGCAGGTCGGGCGTATCCACCATGTGCTCCACGCCGGCAATTCGTCGGGCATCGTCGATGGTGCGGCGCTGATGCTGATTGGCTCCAAAGAAGGCGGCGCAAAAGCCGGGTTGAAACCGCGGGCGCGCATCCGCGCCGCCGCGGTCATCGGCAGCGAGCCGACGATCATGCTCACCGGCCCGGCGCCGGCTTGCCAGAAGGCACTCGCCAAGGCCGGCATGAGCGCACGCGACATCGACC
>JANMYG010000158.1:0-12740 GCA_031381865.1 Betaproteobacteria bacterium
GGGGCGTCAAAAGCCTGTGAAGTGGCGTGAGCCGCGTAGCGGGGAGCAAGCACGCGGGCCGCAACATGAAGTGAAGCCTGCAGCCTCGACAGATTTACAACCCGCAGGCCGAGCCGCTCATGTCACGGCGAAGGCAACATCGACCGAGCGAGAACCGAAGCGTTCGGATGGCTGCGGCGGGGGATGGGGCGCAGCACGCGTGCAAGGAGTGGTGTGGAACACGAGAGACCCGTCTGCGCGGCCCGAGTCGGGGCAAGCGCGCTCGTATAAGCCCAAGGCGAAGTCGAGGCGTGCGCAGCGGGAGTCCGAGGGGATCGTAGTACCGCTGGGCAAGGCGCAAGCCGGACCCGCGAAAGCCGTGTGGCATAACGCGGCTGGAGGGAAGGGTCCCTGCGGTGGTCATGCTGAGATAGCGGGTAAGCGCGAGGGAATGGCCGGCCAGACCGTGCCTAACGACCCCGGCGGTGATGAGCCGCGCGACAAAGTGCGACAACTGCAAAGGCAGCTTTGGGCCGCAGCCAAGCGGCACTGGGTAGCTGATACTTCTACGCAATGTTCAAGGACCTCCGGCGGGGTGACGTCCGTCGGTAGGCGTTGGGTTTCACTTCCGGGTGCAGTTCTTCTTGCGACAGAGGACCGCGTAATGCTGCGAGCCGACAGACCACTGGTAAGCCGTGTGCGGGAAATCCGCACGCACGGTTTGAAAGGGGGCGTTGGCTCTTTAACCGGCCTTCGGGCCACATGAGAGCCAACGTCTACCAATGACGGCTCCTCATGGGCGGTTGGGCGGGGGCATAACGGAGCCTGCGGGCGATTGCGCTGGCCCGCCGGACGCGTAAAGACTCAGCACGCGGTAGGCGACGTCATGTACCGGAGTCGGCACCCCGGCAGCCTTCCCGTAACGCACGACGGCACCGCTGAGCGATTCCAGTTCCAGTGGGCGACCAGCGTCCAGATCGCCTTGCATCGACGGTCGTGCAGCCGGCGGAAACGCGCCCAGCGCCTGCATCGTTGTGGCCACGCTGTCGTCGGGCAGCACGATGCCGCGGGCCCTGGCCACTGCGGCGACCTCGGACACCGCGTCCGACAGCAGGGCATACGACAACGGGTGGGCCAGAATCTGGCCGAGGGACGCGCGCGAGAGGCAGGCAACCGCAGCGAACGGAGCCAGGATCATGAATTTGCGCCATAGTTCGGCCTGCATATTCGTGGACACGCTGCCCTCGATACCGCAGGCATTGAGAGCGGCGGCAAAACCGGTGGTGCGCTGGCTCGGCTGGCCATCCAGTTCGGCGAATACGAGCCTGCAAAATGGGCTGCGGTGTTCCACCTGGCCCGGGCCGGTCAGCTCCGAGACGACGTAGGCCGCGCCCATGACCACCGCTCCCGCTCCGAGCACCGCGACCAGGCGTTCGGCTGCGTCGACGCCGTTTTGCACCGGCACGACCATGGTTCCAGGGCCGAGCAGCGGTTGGAGGGCGATTGCCGCAGGCTCCAGCGCGTGCAGCTTGACCCCGAGCACGACCACATCGACCGGGGCCACACTGGCCGGGTCGTCTGTGGCCGCTACCACGGGCAACACCAGGTCGCCCTGTGCGCTCTTGATGCTCAGCCCCTGGGAGCGCAATGCGGCAAGGTTGCGGCCCCGGGCGATGAATACAACATCGTGGCCACCGGCCTGCAGCCGGCCTCCCAGATACGCGCCGACCCCGCCCGATCCATAAATCGCGACGCGCATGGTCAGTTATCCCGGTGCGCGTCTTCGGCTTCGCGCAAGAGCGCCTGCACCCGGTCCAGGCCCTCTCGGGCAACTACGTCGGCCGGGCGACTCCATTGCGCGGGATTCGGCGCCTCGTAGCTCATATAGCCCTGGTAACCGATTGCCATCAGCGTTCTGAAGATGTCGATGAACGGCACCACGCCCTTGCCCGGAGGCAGGCGGTCGATGGGCACCAGGCTATCGGACGGCGGTCCCGCCGGCGCGTCGCTGAACTGCACCGTGATGATCCGGTCCACCGGCACATCCTTGAAGCTCGCTGCGTTGCCGCCGCTGCAGTGCAGGTGGTAGGTGTCGAGCAGCAATCCGCGGTTTTTCATGTTCACCGCGTCGATGACCGTCAGGCCCGCTTCCAGCGTCCTGACGATCGCATTGCGCGAATTGAATTCGAGCGCGAGCTTCAACCCGTAACCTGCGGCGATATCGGCGCTGGCCTTCAGGTTTTCCGTGCAAGCAGTCGTCGCGCCGGCGGGCACCGGGCCGGGCGGCATCATGATCACGCCGCAATCCAGTGCCACCGCCTTTTCGCATACGTAGCGCAAGGAGCCGAGCAGGCGTTTCAATTCTTCGCCGGATGCAAAAAGAACGCCGTTTTCGCTGCCGATCACCACCACCTTGATACCGGCGCCGCGCACCAGCTGCACTATCGCCGGCTCGCTCATGCCCGCCTGGCGGCAACGCATGAAATCCGCATGGCGCAATTCAACGCCGTGGTAACCCGCCTCACGCGCGATGCGCAAGGCGTCGGCAAGTGCCGTGCTGTCCAGTGTCCAGGTGTGCAGGGCGAGGTGTTGCTGCAGGACGTTCAAGTCAGGTCTCCGCGGAAAAAAAAGCGCGCTGCCGGCGGTGGGCGCGCGGGCAATTTCTGCCGGTGCCGGACAGTGCGTTGGAAATCGCATGCACGGCGCCTTGCGCGCAATTGCCGTCATGCGGCGCGTACGGACTGGATCCGATACGTGGGGTGTTGCTGCGGCGTCGGGCGCACCAGCTTCTGCGCCATCCTGACGATGCGATCGGCCACTTCAAGCTGTTCAAGACGCCCACGCTCCCGATACCAGGCGAATGCGTAGCTGGACATGCCGGCGATCACCAGAGCGCCGATGCGCGGGTCCTCGATCTCGAACTCTCCCGACGCGATGCCCTCGCTGAGCAATGCACTGAGCCGGCGATCGATGGACTTGCGCATCTGGTTGATGCGTTCAGCGGCCTCGGCGGGCAGGCTGATTTCCTCGCGGAAATAGATCGCGACGAGCTGGTGCTCCTGCAACGCAACGTTGGTGAATTCGCGCAGGAACTGCTCCAGACGCAGCCATGCACTGCCTCTGGCGGACATCGCGTTTTCCGCGGCGGCCAGCGCACTCCTGGTGCTGCGCTCGCAGATTTCCACCAGGATGTCGCTCTTCGATTTGAAGTGGTAATACACGAACGGCTTGGTTGCACCCAGGCGCTCCGCAATCGCATCCACCGATGTCTGGAGGTAACCGCGCTCGAAGAATAGCTTGGCGGCCACCTGCAGAATGCGGTCGCGTTTGAGGGTAAGCACCTTGTCGCGCAGGTTGTCTTCCTGCGCCGCAACCCCGGTCTGCGCATCGCGGACGGACCCGGCGCGTGTCCGGTTGGCGTAGTTCGATGTGCTCGGCTTTCGGCCAGAGCCGGCGTAGGCGCGCTCCGGCTTTTGCAGGATGGCGCCGCCCCGGGTCCAGACAAACGGCATGGCGTCGGTATCCCGCCGCGCCAGGTATTCACCGATGCCGGCGACCAATGCCGGCACGCTGGTGAACAGGTCCTGGCGCAATGGCCCGTCGGTCATGGGGCGCAAGAACTGCTTCACGGCATCGAGCCACGGCGCGGAGGCGGGCGCAAGGCCCACGGTGAACCGCTTGTGTCGGGCAAGCCACTTTTGCACCTCAGGCTGCTTGAGCAGGGCGGCGCGGTCGGTTATCACGTGCAGCGTCTTGCCCTTGGGAGTTTCACGGTCGATCTGCCGCAGCAGCGTCAGCCATTCGGCGTGGCCGCGATCCCGTTGCCCGGGCATGACGACTTTGGCGTTGAGCGTTTCGAGCGCGGCGAACAGCCCGATGAACTGATCGGCACTGTGCCTGGGGGGCGTGCTGGTGGCGCGCCCCTTTTTCCTGGGTTGTGCTTCGTCCGGCACCGTTGCCTGGCCAGCCGTGTCGCAGCACAGCACCAGGGCCCGACCAGCGGGCGAAAAGTAGAGGGCCGCTACGTCTTGGGGTTGCTCCTCGCGTTCGGCATCACGCGCCGGTTTGGCGTCGCGCCGCAACTGCGGCGGTTTCAATCCGTTGGCGCGCCAATGGCGCGAAACGCTCGCCGCGCTGATGCCCAGCGCAGCGGCCAGCGTGCGGGAACTCCACGGCTTGCCCGCCCCGGAACTGGATTGCGTCGTCATCCGTATCAGACGCGCGACGTCGACGGCGCTCGGCGGCGCCCCGCGCGGCAGATCCCGTTCGACGCCGGCCAGCCTGAAATGCGCATAACGTTCGCGCCAGCGGGCCACCTGGACGCGTCCCACGTTCAATTCTGTCGCGATGTCCTTGTTCTGCATGCCCTTGGCCGCCAACAAGACAATGCGCGCGCGCTGGACCAGCCGCGCGCTGGTCAGCTTGGACTGCTTCAGGCGCGTCAATTCGGCCTGCTCATCGCTGGTCAACACAATTTCAGGGGCTACTCGCATCCGTTTTCCTCGCCGGTCTGACCAATGTCCATGCTGGACAGGTGAAAATTAAGTTCACTCAAGATTGATTGATACACACTGCGCCGCGGTGTCCCGGGCCGGCCGTGGCGTCCCCGATATGTTCCGGTCATGACGATCGGGCGCGCCGCCCCTCCAGACGCCTGTGCCAATGTGTTCGCGCGATTTTGGCATCGCCGGCTCTTGCGGGTCCAGAAAATTCTATCGGATGCCCGGGCATCCCTGCCGCGCACAGACCTCGCAGCGGCAAACCGAGGAACGAGATTGGCGGACGCACGGGGCCGGCCTTCAGGGTCCCGCCCGATGGAGGAATGCAGGAGGCACCACCGCGAACAGGCTGCACGGAGTACCGTGATGCACCACGTCCTGGAAGTTGCCGTCACATCAATCTCCGATCGACACGAATGTTTTGCCACCACCGCATGCGCACTGGCCGAACTGCGCAGGATCGCCTTGATCCGCCTTCTCTGGTTCGATACCCGAGCATTCCCGAGGACGGGCCAGCGGGACACCACCCGCCAGGCCCGTACACAGAAATAAAGTACCTAATAGACGAAAATTATACTTTACAGTACAATTCAATTGAGGCATCATAGCGGCACCTAAGAAAATTAGGTGGCTGATTCGGACGACGACCCCTACAAGGAGACTTTTCAATGCTTGCCAGCACCATGTTCACTCCACTCTGCACAACCGCAGGCACCTCGGTCGGTTTCGCGCCTCTGCCGCGCGCCGTTTCCGGCAGCCTGCTCAAACACTTCCGGCGTGTCGCCGGCGCAGCCACCGCAACGCTGTCGATCGTGGGCGCGCTTGCATGGGGTGTGCCAAGCCAGGCACTCGCGGCCCCGGACGTGACCGCGGCCATTTCGGTCGACGTGTTCTCGACCGACCCGACCAAATTCTTCGCGGCCAACGACTATCTGCTGATGGCCAACGTGTATGAGAGCCTGTACGGGCACGACGAGAAAGGCGCACTCATCCCGACCCTGGCGACGGGGGTCGAGGTCAAGGACGACGGGCTGACTTATGAATTCACGCTGCGCCCGAACGTGAAGTTCCATAACGGCGACGCGTTCACCGCGGAAGACGTCCGCTTCAGCTGGCAGAAGGCGATCGACCCGGTACGCAAATGGCCGCGCGCCGGGGTGCTGGCCGCCAACATCGCCGATGTCGAGATCGTGGGCCCGCTCAAGGTCAGGATCAAGCTCAAGAAGCGCGACGCAGGCATGCTGGAGAACATGGACACCAATCTCTACATGCTGTCGAAGAAACATGTGGAGGCCGTGGGCGACACCGTCTTTGGCGACAACCCGATGGGAACCGGCCCGTTCAAGTTCAAGGAGCGCAAGATCAAGGAGTACATCGCGCTGGAAGGGTTCCCCGGTTATTGGGGCAAGCCGCCGGCGGTCGGCAAACTGATGCTGCGCATCGTCACCGACGAGTCGACCCGACTGGCGCAGTTGCAGTCGGGCGAAGTCGACATCGTCGACAACGTGTCGCCGTTCCTCGCGGTGCGGATGAAGGGGGTCCAGAACCTCAAGGTCATCCAGGCGCCGACGCTGCGCAACATGTACATCATGATGAACGCCACCGGCAAGAACGAGCGCATGAAGAACGAGGAAGTCCGGCGCGCGCTGATGACGCTGGTGGACACCGAGAAGCTGACCAAGAGCGTCTATCTCGGATTTGCGGCGCCGGCCAAGTTGAACTGTGGCCCCGGTGGCACCGGTTGCATGGGCACGCAGTCGCCGCGCATCGACGCGCAGCAGGCGCGGGCCGCGCTCACCAAAGCCGGCTTTGATTTCTCCAAGCCGCTGAATTTCGTGGGCATGGCGTCCGGCTTCATACCGCAGACGCGGGAACTCGTGGAGGCCCTGGCCCAGCGTTTCTCCGAGGCCGGCGTCCAGACCAAGATCACCTTGCTCGAATATGCCGCATGGGTCCAGGCCGAGCAGACCAAGGACCCGAGCGTCGACCTGATCTTCTGCATGTTCCCCGACTACAGCAAGGAGCCTAGCGGACGGCTGCAGCGCGGCATGCGCAGCGGCAGCATGTTCTCCTGGTACGAGGACCCGGTGCTCGACACGATGATCGACAAGATGAACGACTTCACCGATACCTCGGCGCGCGAGAAACACATCAGCGGGATCTACCAGCGCATCAACGACAAGGCGGCAGTGATACCACTGTGGGCCACCGACACGATCTTCGTGGCGCGCAACGACATCCAGTGGGTTCCCACCCCCAATGCGACCTGGCCGGTGTTCAAGAACATCGTCAAAAAAGGCAAGTAATACAACACGGCAGCGCAGGCTTCGTTGAAGGGGTGTCATGACTCAGGTGCTGGAACGCGCAGAGCGCGCGGTGCAACTCGAAGACCGCTACGCGTTGCGCGACGGCGAGGTCTTCGTGACCGGGCTGCAGGCACTGGTGCGCATCCCCGTGGAACAACACCGGATCGACCAGTCCAATGGCCTGAAGACGGCAACCTTCATCTCCGGTTATCCGGGATCGCCGTTGGGCACGCTGGACCTGGAGTTCGTGCGCCAGAAGAAACTGCTCGACGCCCATGAAGTGACCTTCATGCCCGGCCTCAACGAGGAACTCGCGGCCACCGCGGTGCAAGGATCCCAGCTCGCCTCGAACTTCGGCGAACTCACCCACGACGGCGTGGTCGGCATCTGGTACGGCAAGACACCGGGGCTCGACCGGGCCACCGATGCGCTGCGCCACGCCTGCTGTGGCGGTGCGTCGGCGACCGGCGGCGCGCTAGTGCTCGTGGGCGACGACGTGATCGCGAAGTCGTCGGCGGTGCCGAGCAGTTCCGAGATCGCCATGGCCGAGAAGGGCATGGTGGTCCTGTCGCCGAGCGACCCGCAGGACATCCTTGATCTCGGGCTGCACGGAATCGCGTTGTCGCGCTTCTCCGGACTGTGGAGCGGACTGAAGCTGGCGACCAACCTGATGGACGGCGGCGGCACGATCGCCGTGCGCAAGGAGCAGGTGCGCCCGGTTTTGCCCGACAACACCATCGACGACAAGCCGTTCCGGCACGAGGTGTCGGCGAACTTCATGAACAAGCAGAAGTCGGCCGAGATCGAGCGCACGCTGGTGACCAGCCGTCCGGAGTTGGCGCGCCGCTACGCGCGCGCCAATCGACTGAACCGGATCGAAGGCGATCGCGCCGCAAAGATCGGCTTCGTGGTCGCCGGCATGCCGTACCTGGACGTGCACCAGGCACTGTCTACCCTGGGCATCGACGCCGCGGCGCTGGCGTCCTCGGGGATCCGCATTCTAAAACTGGGCATGGTCTCGCCGCTCGAACCGCAGATCGTGCAGGAATTTGCCGACGGCCTGCAAGAGATCATCGTGGTGGAGGAAAAGCGGGCGTTCATCGAACTCGCGATCAAGGACTTGTTTTATGGTGATGCCGCTGCGCCGGCGGTGTATGGCAAGCGCGGGCCGGACGGCTCCGAGCTGCTGCGGCCCAACGCCGACCTGCCGCCCGGCATGATCGCGGCGGCGATTGCGCCGCGCATCCTGGCAAACGTCGACAGCGCGCCGGTGCGCGCCTGGCTCGATGGGCGCCGCACACCGCCGCGCTCGACCATCGCGATCCAGCCGCTGGCCAACCGGACTCCCTATTTCTGTTCCGGCTGCCCGCACAACCGCTCCACCGTCGTGCCCGAGGGTTCGCTGGTGGGCGTGGGCATCGGCTGCTCGGCGCTGGCCGTCGCCCGGCCAGAGGAAAAGGTAGGCGCCAACATCGGCCTTTGCCAGATGGGCGGTGAGGGCGCCTTGTGGATGGGCATGGAGCGTTTCGTGCGCCACCAGCACTTCGTGCAGAACCTGGGCGACGGCACCTACCACCACTCCGGCAGCCTGGCCATACGCGCCAGCATCGCGGCGCGTTCGAACATCACCTACAAGCTGCTCGTCAACGGCTCCATCGCCATGACCGGCGGGCAGGACATCGTGGGTGGCAAGGCTGTGCCGCAAATCATCGCCGAATTGCTGGCCGAGGGCGTGGCCAGGATCATCGTCACCACCAACGACCTCGAGCGCTACAAGGGCGTGCGGCTGCCCGCAGGCGTGGACCTGCGCCACCGGGACCGGCTGGACGAGGCGCAACGGGAACTGGCCCAGGTCAAGGGCGTAACCGTGCTGATCCACGACCAGCCGTGTGCGACCGAACTGCGCCGCAAGCGCAAGCGCAATCTGGCCGTCACGCCGGTGCAGCGCATGTTCATCAACGAACGCGTCTGTGAAGGCTGTGGCGACTGCGGCGAGAAGTCCAACTGCCTGTCGGTGCAACCGGTCGCAACCGAATTCGGCCGCAAGACGCGTATCCACCAGGCCTCCTGCAACAAGGACTACTCGTGCCTGCTGGGCGACTGCCCGTCCTTCGTCGAGGTGACCCCGGGCGCACGCGCCGCGGGTGGCCCCGCCACCGCAACGCTCGAAGCCGATCGCCTGCCCCAACCGGTGCCGAAGGTGAACGCGGACGACTTCAACATGCGCATCACCGGAATCGGCGGTACCGGCGTGGTCACGACGGCGCAGGTCATCTCCACCGCCGCGACCATGGCCGGGTTGTTCATCCGCAGCTTCGACCAGCTGGGCATGGCGCAAAAAGGCGGCGCCGTGGTCTCCGACATCAAGTTCTCGCCCAGGCCGTTTGTCGGCGCGAACAAGGTCGAACCCGGCGAGTGCGACCTGTACCTCGGTTGCGACCTGCTGGTGGCGGCCAACGACGTCAATCTCTCGGCGGCATCGGCGGCGCGCACCATCGCGATCGTCTCGACCGCAAAAGTTCCGACCGGCCCGATGGTGACCAATGTCGCCCTGTCTTACCCGGACGTCGACGCCACGGTGGCGCGGATCATGGCGACCAGCCGCACGTCCGACAGCGCGTTCGCGGATGCGCGCGACATGGTGATCGCGCTGCTCGGTGACGACCAGTACGCCAACATCTTCCTGGTCGGCATGGCTGTGCAGGCGGGTGCGCTCCCGATCGCCCCGGCACTGCTGGAAAAGGCGATCGAACTCAATGGCGTGCAGATCGAGCGCAACCTGCAGGCCTTCCGCCGCGGGCGCCAGCGCATTGCCGACCCGGCCGCCCTGGCGGCCGCGCTGCCGGCGTCTGCGGCCCCCAAAGCGGCGCCTTCTTCTGAAGCCATGCGCATCGGCGCGCTCGTGCAGTCGGGTAACGACCAGACCCTGGCCGACATCGTGCTGCACCGCGTCGGTGAACTCATCGCCTACCAGAACGCGGCATATGCCCAGCGCTACGCGGCGCTGGTCGAGCAGTGCCGCGAGCGCGAAGCGAGGGCCCTGGGGTCGTCCGGTGCGATCAGCCATGCCGCCGCGCGCAATCTCCACAAACTCATGGCTTACAAGGACGAGTACGAAGTGGCGCGCCTGTCCGTCGATCCGGCCTTCGAGCAGACCCTCAGGCGCGAGTTCGGCGCGGGCACGCGTTATACGTTCAAGCTGCACCCACCGATCCTGATCGCCTTGGGGCTGAAGAACAAGATCAGCGTGGGTGCCTGGTTCAAGCCGGTGTTCCTGGCCCTGGTCGCCATGCGCGGCCTGCGCGGCACCTGGTTCGACCCGTTCGGCCACGACGAGGTGCGGCGCATCGAGCGTGCCCTGGTCGTCGAATATTCCGACGCGCTGGCACGCGCGACCGGCGCATTGACCGCAGCCAACGCCGAGGCGGTGGCGCAGCTGGCGGGCTTGCCCGACGTCGTGCGTGGTTACGGCGACGTGAAGTTGAGGAACGTGGCGAAATTCCGCAGCCAACTCGCGGACCTGTTGTCGGGCCTGGCTGGCAACGGCCGGGCAGAAGGCGTACGGCCATGAGCACCGCCGGGCCGTTCCCAAGGGCGAATTCCGCAATGCGCAGCATGGAGGATGCCTGATGAGCACCGCCCGGCCGCCCGAAGGTGCCCAGCACCGCAGCCCGCAGGGCGAAGGTAGCCTGATGAGCACGGCTCGGCCTTGCCGCACGGCGACGGGAGACTGATATGCCGATCTTCATCATGCGCCGCGGCGCAGAGGCCCTGGTCACGCTGCTGGTGTTGACGATCGTGATCTTTGCGCTGGCGCGCCTGGCCGGAGACCCGGTGCCGCTGGTTCTGGGGACCGACGCCACACCGGCCGATATCGAGTTCTACCGGCGCCAATACGGCCTCGACAAGCCGCTGTTGCTGCAGTACTTCACGTTCCTGGGCAACATCAGCCACGGCGACTTCGGTATTTCATTCCGCTACCGCGTACCGGCCATCGGGCTGGTCCTGCCGGCGTTGTGGGCCACCTTCAAGCTGGTCAGCGTGGCCATGCTGCTGGCGGTGTGCATCGGCGTGCCGCTGGGTGTATTGGGTTCCCTCAAGCCGCGCGGTCTGCTGTTCCGTTTCGTCGGCTGGTATGCGGCGTTGGGCGAGTCCATTCCGAGCTTCTGGTTCGCGCTGGTGCTGATGCTGGTGTTCGCGGTCACGCTGGGAGTGTTGCCTTCGTCCGGTTATGGCACCTGGCAGCATTTCGTCATGCCGGTGTGCACGCTGGCGTTGTTCTCGTCGGCATCACTGGCGGCGCTGACGCGCGCCAACATGGTCAGCGCGCTGCAAAGCGATTTCGTGAAGATGGAGCGCAACCTGGGCATGCCGGAGCCGCTGATCGTGTTCAAGCACGCGCTGCGCAACGCGTCGTTGCCAATAATCACCTTCCTGGGCCTGCAGTTCGGCGTGTTGCTCGGCGGCGCCGTCGTGACCGAACGCGTCTTCTCCTGGCCGGGCATCGGCCAGGTGCTGGTCGAAGCCATCTTCACGCGCGACTACCCGATCATCCAGGCCGGTGTGCTGGTCACCGCCTTCTGCTTCATGTTGATCAACCTGCTGGTCGATGTGCTGGCGGGCGAGCTCGACCCGAGGGTGCGCCAATGAACGGTGGTATCGCAATTTCCAGCGGCAAGCCGGTGGGCTGGCTGCGCACAGGCGCGCGCGCCGCCGGCGTGTTCCTGACCGGCCCGGGCCGGCCGCCGACGCTGGCCGCCCTGATGTGCCTGATCCTGCTGGTTTCCGCCGTCTTCGGTACCTCCATCACGCCGTATTCGGAAACCACGATCGACTTCGAATCCGTCATGATGCCGCCCGCGTGGCAGGCCGATGGTTCCCTGCGCCACCCGTTCGGCACCGACCAGCTCGGCCGCGACATCCTGAGCCGGCTGGTGGCGGGCGCGCAGGTGTCGATGATGGTGGCGGTGGCCGCCGTGGTGGTGGGTGGCATCCTGGGCACCTTCATCGGCCTGATTTCCGGCTACTTCGGCGGAATACTCGGCTCGGTGCTGTCGCGCATCACCGAGGCCTTTCTGGCCTTGCCGTTCATCCTGATGGCGCTGGCGCTGGTGGCCGCATTCGGGCCGGGTCTGCAGAACATCATCATCGTGATGATCCTGACCAACTGGGCGCGTTACGCCCGGCTGGTGCGCAGCGAGGTGCTGGGCATCAAGGAGCGCGATTTCGTGCTGCTGGCACGTATCGCCGGTGTGTCCAGGGTCACGATCGCCCTGCGCCATGTGTTGCCCAATGCGATCAACTCGGTGGCCATCCTGGCGATTCTCGATGTCGGGCGCGCCATGATGCTGGAGTCGGCCTTGTCCTTTCTCGGGCTCGGTGTGCAGCCCCCCAGCGTCTCCTGGGGCGTCATGCTGGCCGACGCCAAGTCGTTCATGGGATTCGCCTGGTGGCTGGCGCTGTTTCCGGGTGTCGCCATTTTCCTGTCGGTGTTGAGCTTCAGTGCACTGGGCGACTGGTTGCACACCAAGTTCGATCCGCGTACCGGGCTGTAGGGATGAGCACCATGCCCTTGTTGTCCGTACGCGACCTGAATGTGCAATTCGGGCCCAGGGACCACCCGATCGCAGCTGTGTCGAATGCCAATTTCAGCGTCGAGCGCGGCCAGATCGTGGGTGTCGTCGGGGAGTCGGGCAGCGGCAAGTCCACCATGTGCAGCGCCGTCATGCGCTCGCTGCCGACGACCGCGCGGGTCAGCGGCGATATCCAGTTCGACGGCCAGGCATTGTTTTCGCTGACGCCGGCGCAGATGCGGGAAATCCGTGGACGCGATCTGTCGATGATCCTGCAGAACCCGATGACCTCGCTCGACCCGATGTTCTCGATTGGCAGCCAGGCGCGCGAGGTGCTGCAGCTGCACGGCGCGGTGCGCCGAGCGACCGAGGGCGACGCGGTG
>JANMYG010000596.1:0-14819 GCA_031381865.1 Betaproteobacteria bacterium
GTCGGCCAGCACGAGGTGCGTCAGCGTGTGGTGGATGGAGCCGAAAAACGCGCCGCGCTCCCGCTTGCGTTCCTCGTCACTGAGCGTCCCGCAGGCCGCGTACAGGCGCTGGTTCATCCAGCGGTTGTAGCGGGCCAGCCAGCGGTAGTTGTCAAGAAACGCGTTGTCCATGTTTGCCACCTTGCTCCTGAATTGATAGCTGACTTCCCACGTTGTACATGGGCGCCAGGCCTATTTTATTCATAGCCACGGCGAAAGCGGCATAAAACCGCGCTTCAGGGCTTGCCGAAACCACCCCCGCCTGGCGTATGGATCTCGAACACGTCGCCCGGCGCCATCAGGGTCTGCCCGATGTGGCCGAGTTGTTCGATCGCGCCGTTGGCGCGAACCACCCGGTTGATCCCAGTCGCGCCCGCTTGGCCGCCCGCCATGCCGAAGGCCGGGTACACGCGGCCGTTCGACAGGATGCTGGCGGTCATGGTTTCCAGAAAACGCACCCGGCGGATGCCGCCGTCACCACCGCGCCACTTGCCCGCTCCGCCCGAGCCGCTACGAATTTCGTAGCTGTCGAGCCGCACCGGGAATCGGAACTCCAGCACCTCGGGGTCGGTCAGGCGCGAATTCGTCATGTGCGTCTGGACCACGCTGGTGCCGTCGAAACCACCGGCGAGGCGCCCCTGGGCATCGAAGACGCCGCCGGCGCCCGATCCCCCCGAAATGGTTTCGTAGTACTGGTGGCGCTGGTTGCCGAAGGTGAAGTTGTTCATGGTGCACTGGCTCGCGGCCATCACGCCGAGCGCACCGAACAGCGCGTTGGTGATGCAGCTCGAGGTCTCGACGTTGCCCGCCACCACCGACGCCGGCGGATCCGGGTTGAGCATCGATCCCGCCGGAATGGTCACCTTGAGGGGCTTGAGGCAGCCCGCGTTCAGCGGTATGTCGTCGTCGACCAGCGTGCGAAAGACATACAGCACCGCCGCCATGCACACCGCGGTGGGTGCGTTGAAGTTGTTGGCCTGCTGCTGTGACGTGCCGGTGAAGTCGACTTCGGCGGTGCGCGCCGCGGCATCGACGCGGACCGCGACCTTGATCTGGGCGCCGTTGTCCAGCGGCAACGTATATGCACCATTGCCGAGCCGGGTAATGACACGGCGTACCGACTCTTCGGCGTTGTCCTGCACGTGGCCCATGTAGGCCTGCACCAGGCCCAGGCCGAAGTGGTCGACCATCTTGTGCAGTTCCTGCACGCCCTTTTCGTTGGCGGCGATCTGCGCGCGCAGGTCGGCCATGTTCTGCTGCGGGTTGCGCGCCGGGTAGGGGCCGCCCTGAAGCAACTCCAGCATCGCGGCCTCGCGCAGCAGACCCTGCTCCACCAGCTTGACGTTGTTGATCTGCACGCCCTCCTCCTCGATGCGGGTCGAGAACGGCGGCATCGAACCGGGCGTGGTGCCGCCCACGTCGGCATGGTGTCCGCGGCTGCCGACATAGAACAGCGGCGGCGCGGGGCGCAGTGCGCCGGCGGCGTCACTGGCCGGTTCAGCGGTCGAAGCACCCGCACCGCCTGCGACCGGCGCGGGCCGCCCTGCCTGCCCCAGGTACACCGGGGTGATCACCGTGATGTCGGGCAAATGGGTGCCGCCGTGGTAGGGGTCGTTGAGCACATACACGTCGCCGGGGCGCATCGTCGCGGCATTCTCGCGGATCACGGTCTTGATGCTTTCACCCATCGAGCCCAGGTGCACCGGCATGTGCGGGGCGTTGGCGATCAGGTTGCCCTGCGCATCGAACAGCGCGCAGCTGAAGTCGAGGCGCTCCTTGATGTTGACCGAATAGGCGGTGTTCTGGAGCTGCAACCCCATCTGCTCGGCAATGTTCATGAACAGGTTGTTGAACACCTCCAGCAGCACCGGATCCACCGTGGTACCGGCGGCGAACGCGAGCGCGCGCGGAACACGCCGCTCCAGCAACAGGTGGTCGAGTTCGCTCAGGTGGGCCTGCCAGCCCGGCTCCACCACGGTGGTGGCGTTCTTCTCGGCGATGATGGCCGGCCCGACGACGGTGTCGCCGCAACGCAGGTCTTCGCGCACCACCAGCGCGGTGTCGTGCCATCGGCCGTCCGAATACATGCGCACGGTCTCGCGCCGCGGCACGTCGCGCGGCGGGTGCAACGCGTGCCGGCGTTCCGCGGGCGCATCGCCGGGAATCACCGCCTCGACCGACACCGCCTCGACCACCAGCGCCTTGCCCTGCATCAGGAACGCGAAACGCTTGCGATAGGCCTGCTCGAAACCGGCCACGATCCGCTCCACGACGGCCTGTGGCCCGCCCGGACCGGGCGGCGGATACGGCACCACCAGCGCCGAGTCGCTGCCCTCGAAACGCACATGCACGCGCCGATGGGTGCGGATGCCGCCGCGCCCCACCTGCTGGCGCCGCAGTTCGGTTTCGGCCGCCAGCGCCAGCGCGTCGAGCCGGGCGCCGATATCCGCCAGTGCGGCCGCATCCAGCCGGAGCTCGACCGCCTGCTCGCGGATCACGGTCTGGTCGGCCAGACCCATGCCGTAGGCGCTCAGCACGCCGGCCAGCGGGTGCACGAACACGCGCGTCATTCCCAGCGCATCGGCCACCAGGCAGGCGTGTTGCCCGCCCGCGCCGCCGAAACACTGCAGCGTGTAACGCGTGACGTCGTAACCGCGCGCCACCGAGATCTTCTTGATCGCGTTGGCCATCTGCTGCACCGCGATGCGGATGAACCCCTCGGCTGTGTCCTCGGCACTGAGGCCGGTTCGCTCGGCCAGGGCGGCGAATTCCTCCACCACCACGTCGACGCTCAAGGCCTCGTCCGCCTGCGGCCCGAACACCCTGGGAAAGTGGCGCGGCTGGATCTTGCCCAGCAGCACGTTGGCATCGGTGACCGCCAGCGGGCCGCCGCGGCGGTAACTCGCCGGCCCCGGATTGGCGCCGGCGCTGGCCGGCCCGACCCGGAATCGCGCACCATCGAAAGCCAGTATGGAACCGCCGCCGGCGGCCACGGTGTGGATGCCCATCATCGGCGCGCGCATGCGCACACCGGCGACTTGGGTCTCGAACTCGCGCTCGAACTCGCCCGCGTAGTGTGATACATCGGTCGACGTGCCACCCATGTCGAAGCCGATCACCTGGGCATGGCCCGCGACCGCCGCCGTGCGTGCCATGCCCACGATACCGCCGGCCGGGCCGCTCAAGATCGCGTCCTTGCCCTGGAACGCGTGGGCATCGGCCAGTCCGCCCGAGGACTGCATGAAAAACAGCTTCACACCCGGCATCTCGGCCGCCACCTGCTCCACGTAGCGGCGCAGGATCGGCGACAGGTAGGCGTCCACCACCGTGGTGTCGCCCCGGCTCACGAACTTCATCAGCGGGCTGGTTTCATGCGAAGTGCTGATCTGCGTGAAACCCGCCTCCTGCGCAATGCGCCGCGCGGCCTGCTCGTGCGCCGTATACCGGTAACCGTGCATGAACACGATCGCCACGCTGCGCAAGCCGCTCCCATGCTGCTGCTGCAATGCCGCCCGCAAGGCCGGCTGGTCCAGCGGCTCGATGGTTTCGCCATGTGCGCCCATGCGCTCGTGCGCCTCGACCACCGCGCTGTACAGCAGTTCGGGCAACACGATCCGGCGGTCGAACAGGCGCGGGCGGTTCTGGTAGGCGATGCGCAGCGCATCGCGAAAGCCGCGCGTGGTGACCAGCAGCGTGGGCTCGCCCTTGCGTTCGAGCAGGGCGTTGGTGGCCACCGTGGTGCCCATCTTCACGCACTCGACCTGCGCCGGCGTCACCGCTTCGCCGGCGGCCAGCCCCAGCAAGTGGCGGATACCGGCAACCGCCGCGTCACGGTACTGCTCCGGATTGTCGCTGAGCAGCTTGTGCGTGACCAGCGTGCCGTCCGGGCGCCGGCCCACCACGTCGGTAAAGGTGCCACCGCGGTCGATCCAGAACTGCCAGCGCTGGTCACCGGAAACTGAATCGTTGGTTCGCATTGTCATGGTGGCTAAGGATTATCATGCGGCGCAGCGGCGCCTCCACGGGAAAACCCGCAGCAAATCACCGTCGCGCGTACCGCGGCAACGACTTATGCTCGAAGCTGTTCCCGACCACACCGCAATTTGAAACAGGAGATGTTGATGAAGCTGACACGCCGCACCCTGAGCACCGCATTGGCAGTTGCACTGGCCAGCGTGACCACCGCCACGGTGGCGCAGACCAAGTGGGACCTGCCCGCGGGTTATGCCGCCACCAACTTCCATTCGGTCAACCTGGTCGAGTTCGCCAACGACGTGGACAAAGCCACCGGCGGCAAACTCAAGATCACGGTACATGCCAACGGCTCGCTGTTCAAGGCGCCCGAAATCAAGCGCGCCGTGCAGGGCGGCCAGGCGCAGATCGGCGAGGTGCTGATATCGAACTTCAGCAACGAGTGGGACCTGTTCGGGGCCGATGCGCTGCCGTTCCTGGCCGACAGTTACGACGAGGCGGTCAAGCTCTGGCGGGTACAACGGCCGGTGTTCGAGAAGAAGCTGGCCGAACAGGGCATGGTGCCGCTGTACGCCGTGCCATGGCCACCGCAAGGCATCTATGTCAAGAAGCCGATCAGCTCCGCGGCCGACCTCAAGGGCGTGAAGTGGCGCGCCTACAACCCGCAGACCTCGCGCATCGCCGAACTCGTCGGCGCCCAGCCGGTGACGATACAGGCGGCCGAGCTGTCGCAGGCGCTGGCCACCGGCGTCGTCGAGAGCTACATGTCCTCGGGCTCGACCGGCTTCGACACCAAGACCTACGAACACATCAAGTACTGGTACGACACCCAGGCCTGGTTGCCGAAGAACGTGGTGATCGTCAACAAGGCCGCGCTCGACGCGCTGGATGCGCCCACCCGCTCCGCCGTGCTCAAGGCCGCGGCGGACGCCGAGGTGCGCGGCCTGGCAGCCTCCAAGCGCGCCAACACCGATTCGCTGGACAAGCTCAAGGCCAACGGCATGAACATCATTGCGCCGTCGGCACAACTCAAGGCCGACATGAAGAAGGTCGGCGACACGATGCTTAGCGAATGGCTGCAAAAGGCCGGGCCCGAAGGCAAGGCCCTGGTGGACGCGTTTCTCAAACCCTGAGCGCATCGGCCCACCGATGCGCAAGCTGCTCGACACGCTCTACGACAGCGCGGCCGCGCTGGCAGCGCTGTTCCTGGTCGGCCTGCTGGTCATGGTGCTGCTGTCGATCTTCGGGCGGCAACTGCACTTCCACGTGCCGGGCACCGACGCCTATGCGGGTTACCTGATGGCCGCCAGCGGCTTCCTGGCGCTCGCGCACACGCTCAAGCGCGGTGAGCATATCCGCGTCACGCTGCTGTTGGGCGCGCTGCGCGGCGGCTGGAAGAAGGGCATGGAACTGTGGGCGCTGGGTTTCGCCACCCTGCTGTCGGCCATGTTCGCCTTTTACAGCTGCAAGCTGGCCTGGCAGTCGCGCGCGTTCCATGACATTTCCACCGCCAGTGACGCCACGCCGTTGTGGATACCGCAGATCGGCATGGCCGCCGGCGCGCTGATCCTGGCCATCGCCTTCCTCGACGAACTGGTGCTGGAGGCCACCGGCAGGCGTGTGCAACGCGCGAGCGACGAAGCGCTGCGCAACGAGTAGGCAGGCGGGAAATTGCAAGGCCTCCAGATGCGACAACGCCGCGTTGCCTTTGCCGACGCGAGCCGCCATCGGCGGGCTGGGCTGCACGGAGGGCCCAGGACCCGGATCCATGGACGGCGCGCCCGGCCCGGCGCGACAAGGCCGCCGGTGCAATGCCCCGGTCTACACGTGCGGCTCCCATGAACGACCTGGCGATCACGACGCTGCTGCTGGTGTGCCTGCTGCTGATCCTGGGTTCCGGCGTCTGGGTCGGCCTCACGCTCACGGGGGTGGCCTGGATGGCCGTGACGCTGTTCTCGTCCCGACCGGCCGGCGACGCGATGGCGGTCACGGTCTGGGGTTCATCGTCGAGCTGGACCCTCACCGCGCTGCCGTTGTTCGTGTGGATGGGCGAGATCCTTTTTCGCACGCGCCTGAGCCAGGACATGTTCAAGGGGCTGGCGCCCTGGGTGCAAAGCCTGCCCGGGCGGCTGCTGCATACCAACGTGATCGGCTGCACCATCTTCGCGGCGGTATCGGGCTCGAGCGCGGCGACCTGCGCCACCATCGGCAAGATGACACTGCCCGAGTTGGGCCGGCGCGGTTACCCGGAGCACATGGTGATCGGCACGCTGGCCGGCGCCAGCACGCTCGGGCTGCTGATTCCGCCGTCGATCATCATGATCGTGTACGGCGTGGCGGCCGAGGTGTCGATCTCCAGGCTGTTCATTGCCGGGGTGCTGCCCGGCATCCTGCTGGCCTGCCTGTTCTCCGGCTACATCATGGTCTGGGCGCTGCGCAACCCGGGCCAGGTTCCGGCGGCCGAGCGCAAGTTCAGCCTGGTCGAAAAGCTCGCCGCCTCGCGCAGCCTGATTCCGGTGGTGCTGCTGATCCTGGCCGTGCTCGGCTCGATCTATTCCGGCTTTGCCACCGCGACCGAGGCCGCCGCCGTCGGTGTCGTGGGCTCGCTCACCATTTCCACGTTGCAGGGTTCGATGAGCCGGGCCACCTTTAGTGACGCGTTGATGGGCGCCACGCGCCTGTATTGCATGATCGCCCTGATCCTGGCCGGAGCCGCCTTCCTGACGCTGTCGATGGGTTACATAGGCCTGCCGCGCCACCTCGCCGAATGGATCGCAACGCTGGGCCTGAGCCGGGCCCAGTTGATAGTGGCGTTGTCGATCTTCTACATCATCCTGGGCTGTTTCCTGGACGGCATCTCGATGGTGGTGCTGACCATGGGCGTGCTGATGCCGACCGTCAACGCCGCCGGCATCGACCCGATCTGGTTCGGCATCTTCATCGTGCTGGTGGTCGAGATGGCGCAGATCACGCCGCCGGTCGGGTTCAACCTGTTCGTGCTGCAGGGCATGACGGGCCGCCAGCTGACCTGGATCGCGCGCGTCACCATGCCGATGTTCTTCCTGATGTGCGTGGCGGTGGCCATCATCTACGTCTTTCCCGCCATCGTGACCTGGCTGCCGCAACAGATGGGCAGGTAGGCGACATGTTGTCGGTACTGGCCATCTGCATCGGCGCCAGCCTCGGCGCGCTGGCGCGGTGGGGTCTGGGCCTGTGGCTCAGCCCGGGCGCCATGATTCCGTTCGGCACGCTGGCGGCCAACCTGATCGGCGGTTATTTCGTGGGCGTCTGCGTGGTAGTGTTCCAGGCCCTGCCCCAGCTCGACCCGGTGTGGCGCCTGGCGCTGGTCACGGGTTTCCTGGGTGCGCTCACGACCTTTTCCAGTTTCTCGGCCGAGGTCATCGGCATGCTGGGCCAGCAACGTTACGCGCTGGCCATCGGCACCACGGCTCTGCACCTGTTCGGCTCGCTGGCGTTGACCGTGGCGGGCATCCGCACGGTGGTCTTTGTCCTGGGCGGGCGCGGCTGAGGCGCGCATAACAGCAGGCCACCCCATGACCAAGCAACCCGGCGCCCCACGGCCCAACATCATTTTCATCGTCGCCGATGACCTGGGTTTTGCCGACCTGGGTTGTTACGGCGGGCGCGCCGCGCAGTTCGGAGCCATCTCGCCGGTACTCGATGGACTGGCCGCCGACGGGCTTAGGCTGACCCAGGGTTATGCCAACTCACCGGTTTGTTCGCCCACGCGTTTTGCGCTGATGACGGCGCGTTACCAGTACCGCCTGCGTGGCGCGGCCGAAGAACCGATCAGCAGCCGCAGCCGTGCCAGCACCACGATCGGCCTGACCGCCGACCACCCCACGCTGCCTTCGCTGCTGCGCGGCGGTGGTTACCGCACCGCCCTGGTCGGCAAATGGCACCTAGGTTATCCGCCGGCATTCGGGCCCTTGCGTTCGGGTTACGAGGAGTTTTTCGGACCGATGGCGGGCGGTGTGGACTATTTCACCCACTGCGCCTCGACCGGCGCCCACGACCTGTGGCTTGGGGAACAGGAAACACACGAAGCCGGTTACCTCACTGATTTGATCTCGCGCCGCTCGGTCGACTACGTCAACCGCATGGCGGCCGGCGCCAGGGGCGGTACGCCGTTTTTCCTCAGCATGCATTACACCGCCCCGCATTGGCCGTGGGAAACGCGCGACGACGAGGCCCTGGCGCCGCAGATCAAGGACAACATCTTCCACCTGCACGGCGGCAACATACACAGCTACCACCGCATGGTCCACCACATGGACGAAGGCATCGGGCAAGTGGCGCAGGCGCTGCGCCTGCAGGGGCTGCTCGACAACACGCTGATCGTCTTCACCAGCGACAACGGAGGCGAACGGTTCTCCGACAACTGGCCGCTGGTGGGCGGCAAGATGGACCTGACCGAAGGCGGCATCCGCGTGCCGTGGATCGCCTACTGGCCGGCAGCCATCACCCCTGGCGGCGTGAGTGCGCAGCAGTGTTTGACGATGGACTGGTCGGCCACCATGCTCGACGTTGCCGGTGTCGCCGCCGACCCCGCCTACCCGCTCGACGGCGTCTCGCTGCGCGCGGTGCTGGCCGATCCCCGCCACCAATTCGAGCGACCGCTGCACTGGCGCATGAACCACCGCGGCCAGCGGGCGCTGCGCATCGGCGACTGGAAATACCTGCGTGTCGACGGCCACGATTACCTGTTCAATATTCCGGCCGACGAACGCGAACGCGCCAACCTGGCGTCGCGCGCACCCGAGCGTCTGCAGTCGCTGCGGGCAGCATGGGAAGCATGGAATACCACCATGCCTGCCATTCCGGCCGACGCCACGATCAGCCTGGGCTTCTCGGCCAGGGACATGCCGCAGCGCTGACGACGCGGCGCGTTATTTCACGCCCAGTTTGCCCTTCACGTCGAGGCCGACCTTCCTGTTCACGAACTGGGTCGTCACGACCTTCGCCAGGTCCACTTCGCCCGCCTTGTACAGGCCGGCCCGGACCATCTTGTCGTAGAAGTCCTTCACGCGGGCCATGTTCATGGCGCCGATGCCGTTTTGCAGCGCCTCGCCGCTGTCCACGATGCCGAGTTTCTTGATCAGCGCAATACCGGCCGCAATATCCGCGTCGTTGTTTTCGGGATTGAGCTTCTTGATCATCTCGTTGGCGGCCTTGTTGTCGCCGTAGAGGTAGTTGTACCAGCCGATCATCGATGCGTCGACGAACTTCTGCACCATGGCGGGTTTGTTCTGCACCAGTTCGGCGCGCGTCTCAATGGTGGTGCTGTAGGTGCTGAAGCCGTTGTCCGCCAACAGATGCACCACCGGGTCGAACCCGGCCTGCGACTTGATGCTGACCGGCTCGCTGATGCTGTAGCCCTGCTGCACCGACTTCTTGTCGGCCAGGAACGGCCCGACGTTGTACAGGTAGGGCTTGAGTTGTTCATCCTTGAAACCGTGTTCGGCCTTCATCCACTGCCAGAAGCTGAACTGCCCGTCCTTGCCGATGAACGCCACCGGCGCCCGGGTCAGGTCGCTGAACTTGTCGTAGCCCTGGCCGGGATGGGCAAATATGGCCTGCGGATCCTTCTGGAACACCGCAGCGACCACCACCGTCGGCACCCCGTTTTTCACATTGTCAAAACTCTGCAGCAGGTTGCCGGCCATCAGGAAATCGATCCTGCCGGCCGGCAGCATGGGCCGGTTGTTGACCTGCGGTCCGCCCTGCTGGATGTCGACATCCAGGCCCATGCGTTTGTAGGTTCCGTCGACCAGCGCCTGGTAGAAGCCGCCATGGCCGGGTTGGGCTTTCCAGTTGGTGGCAAACACCACCTTCTCCTGCGAGTAGACGGCGGTTGCGCCAGCCAGCAACAGACACGCGGTGGCGGCGTGAACGGCAAGTCGAAGTTTCATGCAAGTGCTCCAGGGGTGGGTTGAACAAGTCGATCGAAACGCTGTTTTCCCGCCGGGCCCGCGCGCTTGCGCGCTCAGGCACCCGGCGCCGGAAACCGCGGATGCGGGTTGAGCGTGGACAGCGGCAGGTCGCTCAACTCCTGCAAGAGCCGCGCCAGTTGCAGCCCTGCTGCGTCGATCACCACACGACCCTTGGCCGCAGTGGCCGCGGCCGCGTTGCCCGCAGCGCCCAGCGGGTTGTAGTCCTGCACCTGCCAGCCCAGTTTGGCCGAACTGCCGTTGCCCAGGATCGGGTACTTGGCCGCGCGTTCTTCGGCGCTGGTGTGGAAATGCCGCGCATGGGCCATGTCGACAAACTGCTCGCGCACGGCCAGCATCATGGAAGTCTCCATGTCGCCCGCGTGGATGCCGAAGCGGTGCTCCTCGGGCGGGAACAACCCCAGCACCGCGTCTCCCAGCGGCAGCGTGTACCAGTTGCTCGAATAAACCAGCAGGTCGTGGGCGGTGCGCAGGTCGCGCGCAACGATGTCCATCACACTGACCTGCCCGCCGTGGCTGTTGAACAGCAACAGCTTCTTGATGCCGGCGCGCGCGACGCAGGCGCCGAGCTCCATCCAGAGCGCGATCAGCGTCGGCGCCGACAGTGTCAGCGTGCCCGGAAAACGGATGTGTTCGTTGCTCTTGCCGATCTGCTGGGTCGGCATGAACAACACCGGCAGGTCCGGCGCCAGGTGCGGCAGAGAAGACGTTATCACGGCGTTGACCAGCGTCGTGTCCACGCTCACCGGCAGGTGCGGACCGTGTTGCTCGATGGCGGCCACCGGCAACACCGCAACCGCCCGGTCGATGGCGCCACCGGCAGCCAGTTCGGCAAAGTGCCGCGACGCCAGGTCGGCCCAGAATCTCGAAGGAAGTCGCATCGCGCCATCTTAGCGGGCAAGCCTTGCGGGCGTCCAGTTCAACCTGGAAACGGCAGTTGGACGCGCCCGAGCGGGCCGTCATGGGGTGGGGTGGCAAGGCGGGACGACGCGGGTGGCTTCTGCCAGCAAGGAGGAGCAACGCGGCCAGCGCGACCCAGGGCGGCTCGATCGGGAGCGTAGCGCCTTTACCCGCGAAATGAGCATCGCCGTGGTCAACAGTGTCGGTGTCGAAAGGCTCCTCCAGCGGAACACAAGCGGTCAACTGCCGCTTCCAGGTTAAAGCACAATGGGCCGGCAGCGCCAGCGCTCGCCGACGATGGCGAAGCGTGATCGCCCGATTGGCAGAGTGGATAAGTGCATGCGACGATGGAACGGCTGGGGCGACGATGCCACCTCGATGGCGCTGGGTGACGGCGCGCGCGCCATGATCGCGGCACGCCTCGGCCCCGGCCTGCCATGCGCCGACGTCCCGCGCGCGCAGATGCTGGCCTCGGTTCCGGCCTCGCGCCTGGGCGGCCATGCGCTGATCGACACCGGCGCGGCGACGCGTTTCTCTGTCGCCATGGGCGAGAGTTTTGCCGACTGGCTGCGCAAGCGTTTTGGCGCGTTGCCCCCGGTGCCGGACGGGGTCGCGTTTCCCGAATCGAGCGAACAGGTGCGCATGCTGCTCGACCTGGCGCACCAGCACGACTGGATCGTGATCCCGTTTGCCGGCGGCACCAGCGTGTCGGGGCACCTGGACTGCCCGATCAGCGCGCGCCCGATCCTGTCGCTGAACCTGGGCCGCATGAACCGCCTGTTACACCTGGACCCGTCCAGCCAGCTCGCCACCTTCGGCGCGGGCACACCGGGGCCGCTGGTCGAGGCGCAGCTGCGCGCGCGCGGATTCACGCTGGGTCATTTTCCGCAGTCGTTCGAATACTCCACCGTGGGTGGCTGGGTGGTGACGCGCTCCAGCGGCCAGCAGTCGCTGCGTTACGGCCGCATAGAGCAGCTGTTCGCAGGCGGGCGGCTGGAGTCGCCTGTTGGCAGCTTGACCCTGCCGACCTTCCCGGCCTCCAGCGCCGGGCCGGACCTGCGCGAACTGGTGCTCGGTTCGGAGGGGCGCTTCGGCGTGCTGACCGAGGCCACCGTGCGCGTGTCGCCGCTGCCCGAACACGAAAGCTTCCACGCCATTTTTTTGCCCGGCTGGGACGCCGCCGAGGCCGCAGTGCGCGAACTGGTGCAGCGCAGGCTCCCGCTGTCGATGCTGCGCCTGTCCAACGGCATCGAAACCGAAACCAATCTCGCGCTGGCCGACCACGCGCGCCTGATCGGCGCCATGGAGCGTTACCTGGGCTGGCGCGGATGCGCCAGCGGCAAATGCATGCTGATGCTGGGCGTCACTGCCGATGCACGCACCGCCCGCCATGCGTTGCGCGAAGCGCGCCGCCTGCTGGCGCGCCACGGTGGCGTCATGATCGGCCGCGCGATGGGCGACAAGTGGGCGGCCAACCGCTTCAAGGGCCCTTACCTGCGCAACACGCTGTGGGATCTGGGTTATTCGGTCGACACGATCGAGACCGCGGTCGACTGGCCGCAGGTCAGGCAACTGATGCTGGCGATGGAGCAGGCGGCGCGTGATGTCTTCGCGCGGTACGGCGAACGCCTGCATGCCTTCACCCACCTGTCGCACCTGTACCCGCAGGGCAGCAGCATCTATTCCCAGTTTGTGTGGGCCACTGTCGCGGGCGGCTTTGCGCCGAACTTCGAACGCTGGCAACGGCTCAAGGCCGCGGTGGCGTCCACCATTGCGGCGCACGGCGCCACGGTCAGCCACCAGCATGGCGTGGGGCGCGACCACGCCACCCACCTGCCAGACGAAAAAGGGCCACTCGGCATGGCCACCCTGGCCGGGTTGTGCCGCCATTTCGACCCGAAAAAAATCATGAACCCGGGCAAGTTGCTGCAGGACGAGGGGCCATGGGCGAGCTGACGGGCGCCCAGCGCCGCGCCGACGTCCTGGCCGGGCTCGATGCCGGCGTCTGGGATCTGGTCGTGGTGGGTGGCGGCATCAGCGGCGCCGGTGTGGCGCAACAGGCGGCGCGCCAGGGGTGGAAGGTGCTGCTGGTGGAGCAGCGCGATTTCGCATGGGGTACCTCGAGCCGTTCCTCCAAGCTGGTGCATGGTGGCCTGCGTTACCTGAAGCAAGGCGATTTGCGCACCACGCTGCATTCGGTGCGCGAGCGCCAGCGCCTGATGCAGGAAGTGCCCGAGCTGGTCGAAGCGCAGAGCTTCCTGTACGCCACCTGCACCGGCCGCAAACCGGGCCGGCGCATGCTGCAACTCGGCCTGGTGCTGTACGACCTGATGGCCGGGCGGCGCAGCCATGCCTGGGCCGACCGGGCCGCCGCGCAGATGCTGGCACCGGGCCTCGCGCCACCCGGCATGCAAGGCGCGATGGTGTTCCAGGACGCCAAGACCGACGACGCGCGGCTGGTCTGGCGGGTGCTGCAGGAGGCGCGCCGCGCCGGGGCAACGATCCTGAACTACGTGGCTGCGCAGGCACTGCAGCACGAAGGAACAGGCGTGGCCGGCCTCACGCTGCACGACATGCTGGGTGGTGCGCGTTGGCAGGTGCGCGCCCGCGTGGTGGTCAATGCCACCGGCGCGTGGGCCGACCGGCTGCGTGCCGCGGTCGGGGGCGCCCCCATGCTGCGACCGCTGCGCGGCAGCCATCTGGTGCTGCCGTTCTGGCGCCTGCCGGTGGCGCAGGCGGTCAGCTTCATGCACCCGCAGGACGGTCGGCCGGTATTTCTTTACCCATGGGAAGGCGCCACCCTGGTCGGCACCACCGACCTCGACCACCACGCACAACCCGACACCGAGGCCTCGATCAGCCAGGCCGAGGTCGACTACCTGCTGGCCGCCGTCAACGACCAGTTCCCGGGCGCCGCGCTGGTTGGCGCCGACGTCAGCGCCTGTTACGCCGGCGTGCGACCGGTGGTGGACGACGGCAGCGGCGCCGCCTCGGACGCCGCGCGCGACCATGTCGTTTGCGACGAATCGGGCCTGGTCACGCTGGCGGGCGGCAAACTCACGACCTTCCGACTGATGGCGCAAGACGCGCTGGCGCTGGCGGCGCCGCGTGTTGGCAAGGCCTTTGCGCCCGACGGCGCACCGGTCTTCACACCGGCCGGACCCTGTCCGACGCACTGGAGTGCCGCCGTGCGCCACCGGCTCGTCGGGCGGTACGGGTTTCAGACCCTGGCCTTGTGCGCGCGCGCCACACAGCGCGACCTCCAGTCCATCGCCGGCACCCAGACCCTGTGGATCGAACTGGCCGTCGCCGCCGCGCACGAAGCCGTGGTTCACCTTGACGACCTGCTGCTGCGTCGCACCCGGCTTGGCATCCTGCTGCCGCGCGGCGCCCTGGACCACCTTGAGCGCATCCGGGCCCTGTGCGAGCCCTTTCTCCAATGGGGTGAGACCGGCTGGGCCACCGAGCTGCAACGTTACCGTGTGCTGGTGGCCGCACACTACAGCCTGCCGCCTGCCAACGCTCCAGAGGCCGCAACATGAGCGCAGCGCCGGGCCGCCCCAAGCAAGCTCGCGCCGCAGTGCGCAGCACGGAGGCATGTCCATGAGCGCAGCGCCGGGCCGCCCCAAGCAAGCTCGCGCCGCAGTGCGCAGCACGGAGGCCATCCAATGAACCCCACGTACCTGCTGGCCATCGACAACGGCACCCAGAGCGTGCGCGCCTTGCTGTTCGACCTGCAAGGCACGCTGGTCGACAAGGCGCAGGTGATGATCACGAGTTACCAGTCGCCCCAACCCGGCTGGATGGAGAACGCACCCGATGCGTTCTGGCTGTCGATGTGCCAGGCCTGCCAACAGCTGTGGGCCACCAGCCGCGTGCCCAGGAGCGCCATTGCGGGTGTGGTGGTGACCACGCAGCGCGGCAGCACGATTGCGC
>JANMYG010000286.1:0-3873 GCA_031381865.1 Betaproteobacteria bacterium
GCCGCCCTGGCCGATGTAGCCCACCGGCGCGCCAAAGTGCGCCTGCGATGCCTCGCTCAGGGCGCGCTCGAACCAGGGCAGGATCGGCGGCGCGTTCCAGCCGGTCGCGCCGCCATTGCTCTCGAATGTGACCCGCGCCTGGTAGGGCGCGTTGTCTTCCAGCAGCGCCTTCATCTCCTGTACCGCCCGTGCGGCATCCACCAGCGGGGGCAAGCGCAGGCTGAGCTTGAATGCGGTGTAGGGACGCAACACATTGCCCGCGTCGGCCAGCGCCGGAAAACCCTCGGCACCGGTGACACTGAGCGTGGGTATCCAGGTGCGGTTGAGCAACGCCTGCAACGGGTCAGTGGTGGTGGGCAACACCGAAGTGGTGGCACCACCGCAGTCGTAATGCGCCCAGGGAAAGCGCCGCGTCACCTCCTCGCCCAGGATGGCTGCCGTGGCCTGCGCCTGCGCCAGGCGCTCGGCCGGCACCTCGCAATGGAAACTTGCGGGCAACAGGCGCCCGCTGGCGCTGTCTTCCAGGCGGTCGAGCACATGGCGCATGATGCGAAAACTCGACGGCACCAGCCCGGATGCGTCGCCAGAGTGGATGCCCTCGGTCAACACCTCGACCTTCAGGGTGCCGCTGGCCATGCCGCGCAGGCTGGTGGTCAGCCACAACTGGTCGTAGTTGCCGGCGCCGGAGTCGAGGCAAACCACCAGCGACACGTCACCCAGGCGAGTCCGCAAGGCATCGATATAGGGCAGCAGGTCGTAGGAGCCGCTCTCTTCGCAGGTCTCGACCAGGCCGACGATGCGCGGATGCGCAACACCCTGCGCCTGCAGCGCCTGTATCGCGGCGACGCTGGCGTACACCGCATAACCGTCATCGGCGCCACCCCGACCGTAGAGCTTGCCGTCCTCGTATTTGGGCGTCCACGGCCCGAGGTCCTTGCGCCAGCCCGTGAACTCGGGTTGTTTGTCGAGGTGGCCGTACATCAATACCGTCTGCGTCGACGCGGCCCTGGTCGCGGCGACTTCGAAGAAAAGCACCGGTGTGCGGCCCTCGAGGCGCACCACCTCGAGCCGCAGCCCGGCCACCTGCTGCGCCTCGACCCAGGCCGCGGCGTTGCGCACCACCGCTTCTATGTGGCCATGTTGCGCCCAGCTGGCGTCGAAGCCCGGGGACTTGGCGGGAATCTGGATGTATTCTTTGAGGCGCTCCACGATGTCGCCGTCCCACTGCGCACTGGCCTGCGCAAGGGCCTGCGCATCGTTCAAGAGACCGGCCGGGAATTCTTTGTGCAGGGGAGCGTTCATGGCGACACCTTATTGGATTTCCGCCATCCTACCAAGTCCGGGCCGCCGTGCCGCCACCCAGCAACCGCATTCAGCCGAGCTGGTAAGCCTGCCGCGCGGACTGGCCGAACACCGAGTGATGCTGGTCGCGCGTCACCAGGTCGACCGCCAGCCGATGCCAGGCGCCATAAGTGGCCGCCATTTCCAGCACCGGCCAATCGCTGCCCCAAAGCAGTTTGCCGGGGCCGAAACAGGCCACCAGATGTCGCACATAAGGCTCCACCACCGCCGCGTCGGCCCCTGGACCTGCTTCGGTCCACAGACCGGACAACTTGCAGAAAACCTGGGGCATGCGCCCCAGTTGCGCGATGCCCGACGCCCAGTCCTGCCATTGGCGGTTGGCAATATCGGGCTTGGCACCATGGTCGACCACGATCCGCATACCGGGGATTCGGCGCGCCAACGCCAGGATGCGGGTCAGGTGCAGCGGCAAGATGAGTGCATCGAAGCTCAGGCCGCAGTCGGCCATCGCCAACAACGCCGGCTGTGCCGCGTCCTGCAGTATCCAGTCGGGGTCGGCGATGTCCTGCAACATCGGCCGCAGGCCCACCAGCTTGGGCTCGCGCGCCAGCGCCTCGACCCGGCGCGCGGCGTCGGGCGCCAGCAGGTCGACCCAGCCCACCACACCCAGCACGTCCGCTGCGTCGCGGGCCTGCTGCAAAAGGAAACGTGTCTCGGCTTCGGTGGCTGCCGCCTGCACCAAAATTCCGCCCGTGATGCCGCTGGCGCCACTGGCGCGCCGCCAGTCGCCCAGCGCCACGTCGCGGTAGATCGGGCCCAGCGCCGGCGTCAGCCAGCCATAGTCGCCCCGCGCCAGCTGCCAGATGTGGAAGTGCGCGTCGATCATCGCGGCTCACCGGGGGGTTGGCGCCCCGGGCGCGATCCAGCCCCGCGCACGCAACGCAGCCCAGAACCGCGTGTCGATCCGGTGGCGCAGCATGGCCACCGCATCCTGCCAATGCGCGGCTTCCTGGGCGCCGACCATCAGGATCTCGATCGCTGGATGGGCCAGCGGAAACTGCAGCGCCGCGGCGCGCAGCGGAACGCCGAACTGCTCGCACACCTGCTCGATGGCAGCCACCCGGTCGACCCACGACTGCGCCGCCGGGGCGTAGTCGAAGCGGGCCCCTGTGTGCTGCCGCACACCCGTGGCGAGGATGCCGGAGTTGAAGACACCACCCAATGCAATGGACACACCACGCTGCAGGCACTGGGGCAGCAGTGCCGGCAATGCGGTGTGGTCGATCAGGCTGTAACGCCCGGCCAGCAGCAGGCAATCGAGATCGGCCTGCCGCAACACATCGAGGCACACCTGCACGTCATTCACACCCAGCCCGACCTGACGCACCAGGCCCTCGCGTTGCATGCGTCGCAATTCGGGCAGCGCCTCCCGCACCACCTGCCGCAGCACGCGCGGATACTGCGCCCCGTGCACCGCTGCATCGCAATCGTGCACGAACACCGCATCCAGCCGCGCCAGCCCGAGCCGCTGCAGGCTGTCTTCGACGCAGCGCCGCACGCCTGCCGCCGAATAGTCCCACGCCTGCGCGAAGGGCAACACCGCCACGTAACCGTTCTGGTCGCGCGGCGCGGTGGCGTCGGGAATCAGCAAGCGCCCGACCTTGGTCGAGAGCACGAATTCGTCGCGGCCGAGCAGTCGGAGGGCGTGCCCGACGCGGTGTTCGCTCCAACCGTTGCCGTAATGCGGCGCCGTGTCGAAACTGCGGCAACCGGTGCCGATGGCCGCCGACAACACCTCGTGCGCGGCGCCATCGGAAAGCGCCGAAAACAGGTTGCCCAACGGCGCCGTACCCAGCCCCAGGGCCAGGCCATCCGACGTTGGCGGAAAAATCATGCCCAGGGGGCCCGGCGTGGCTGGACGAACCCACCCCGGTCTGCGCCGACCGATGCCTTGCCACTCGCGGCGGGTTGGGGCAGCCGCAGTCCATCCGCACGGCACTGGCCGATCGGCGCCGCTGCCGTTTCAGGGTCGGGTTCAGGCGTGTACGCCGCATCCGCCGCGATGGTGTCACGTCTCATGGGTTGTTGCGCCAAAAAAAGGAACATCTTAGTTTCTGTTTTGCTCTGCGCGTCACCCAGCACGCGCGGGACCTGCGGGTTCTTTCACTGCCTGCTCTCGGCCCATTGCGGACATTCGCAGGCTGCCGCTATTCCTTCGTCGGCGTGTCTCGCCGCAGCCGGTCCGCCGTGTATTCGCCGGGGAGGCTGCAAAGGCGTGCGGGGGCCGGACCACCGAACACCCAAGACCCAGCCTCGCGGCAGGCGGTACCCGGCGGAGGCGATTTCTGGGGCGCCGAGGAACACAGCCCATGGGTCGGCGCGCGCAGCGCGCTTCGTTGTCATTCTGGCCGCGGCTGTCTGAGCGTAGACAGCGCAGCGAACGCAGCGAGTTCCGCGGCCCGACCCCTGGGCGACAACGAACGTTGCGGCGAGGCTCACAATTGCGCGAAGCGCTTGTGATGCCGGAGCCAAGACCGCAGGGCAGTCGACGCGTTCAGCGGAGACCGCCCC
>JANMYG010000293.1:0-14259 GCA_031381865.1 Betaproteobacteria bacterium
GGGGCGGTCGGTGCTGCGCCCGACTGCCCTGCGGTGCTCGCCCAGGGGTCGCATCGCGGAACTCGCTGCGTTCGCTGCGCTCTCTGCGCTCGGACAACCGCGATGAGAATGATGACGAAGCGCGCTGCGCGCGCCGACCCCTGGGCTGGCCTTGCAGGCCGCGCTGGGCCAGTGGTCCAGCCGCTCGCCAGGCACAAACAGTCCACTGGACTGGTTGTGTCCGGGGCTCGCCTCCTCGGCGCCCCAGAGTTCGCCCCCGCCGGATGCCGCCTGGAGCGACGCTGCGCTTTTGGTGTTCTGTGTTCCGGGGTCCGAACGCCCGAGTACCACAGGCTTTGCAGCAAATGTGCGTGCGCCCAAAATGGAGCTACTGACATGGCCGCGCCTGAATCGACCACTGCCCCCGAAGACAGTTACGGCGCCGCGTTGCCATGGCAATTCCAGCGCCTGGGCCGGGTGCTCAATGCGCTGGGCAGCCTGTGGATCGTGGCGCTGATGCTGCTGATCAACAGCGACGTGCTGGGACGCAACCTGTTGAACGCGCCGGTGCGCGGGGTCACCGAGCTGGTCTCCTTGTCCATCGTCGGCATCGTGTTCCTGCAGTTGGCCGACACGCTGCACAGCGGGCGGTTCACGCGCGCCGATGTGTTGCTCGATCGCCTCAAGCGCAGCCGGCCGGTGCTGGCGGCGCGGCTGCAGGCGTTCTACCACCTGGTCGGTGCCGGCCTGATGGGGGTCATCCTGTGGGCCGCGTGGGCGCCACTGGCCGAGGCCGTACGTATCCGCGAATATGTGGGCGCCATCGGCGACTTCACGGCGCCGGTGTGGCCGGTACGGCTGATCATGCTGATCGGCCTGTGCACCACGCTGGTCACCTTCCTGTTGCTGGCCTGGGCCGACTGGCGACGGGCGCAGGCACTGCGCACTGGCGCGCAGGCGCCGGTGCGGCCACCACTGGGCAAGCCGTGAGCGCCGCGCCGGGCCGCCCCCAAGCAAGCTCGCACCGCAGCTCGCAGAGCGAAGGTGTCCCAATCAGCGCCGCGCCGGGCCGCCCCCAAGCAAGCTCGCACCGCAGGTCGCAGAGCGAAGGTGTCCCAATGCGCCCACGTGTCGTTGCGGGGCCCGGTGGCAGCGCGGCATGGCAGGCGGAGGCCGGCGCATGAACGCGGCGCTGGTCGCCAGCCTGTCGCTGGTGTTGATGCTGGTCCTGATCTGGGGCGGCCTGCACGTGGCGGTGGTGCTCGGCCTGGTGTCGTTCATCGGTGTCTGGCTGATCAAGGACGATGTGTCCGTGGCCGCCAACCTGCTGGCCGCCGCCGCCAACGACGCCATTGCGAGCCATATCTTTGGCGTGGTGCCGCTGTTCGTGCTGACCGGTTTCCTGGTGGCCAAGGCCGACGTCGGCAAGGAGGCGTTCGAGGTCGCGAACCAGCTGTTCCGCGGCCTGCGCGGCGGCCTGGGCATCGCCACCGTGGCGGCCAACGCGGTGTTCGCCGCGATCACCGGCATCTCGATCGCGTCGGCGGCCGTGTTCACGCGGGTCGCGGTGCCGCAGATGCTGCGCTTCGGCTACCGCGGCGGTTTTGCCACCGGCGTCGTGGCCGGGTCGTCGGTGCTGGGCATGCTGATACCGCCCAGCCTGCTGATGATCCTGTACGGCTTCCTGTCCAACCAGTCGGTCGGCGACATGTTCACCGCCGGCATCGTGCCGGGCCTGCTGCTGGCCGTGGCCTACGGCGTGGGCATCGTGCTGATGGCCACGCTGCGCCCGGGCATGGTGTTCGAAAGCGGCGTGGCACCACAACTCGCACCGCAGGACCTGATGGGTGCGGGCGCGATGCTGGCCAAGCTGCTGCCCAGCGTGGTGATGATCGTGTTCGTGCTGGGTGGCCTGTACGCCGGCTATTTCACCGCCACCGAAGCCGGGGCTGTAGGCGCCGGTCTGGCATTGCTGATCGGGCTGGTCAAACGCAAGCTCGACGTGGCCGGCCTGTGGAGCGTGCTGACCGAAACCGGCCATGTGACCGTGGCCGTGAGTTTCCTGATCATCTGCGCCAGCATCTACACGCGGATGCTGGCGATGTCGGGCATGCCGCAGCTGCTGGTCGAGTCGATGGCGCGGGCCGGGCTCGGGCCGGGCGCCTTCCTGGCGCTGTATGTGGCGGTCATCATCGCGCTGGGCACCATCATCGACTCCTCGTCGATCATGCTGATCGTGTTGCCGCTGATGCTGCCGATCGCCGAGAAGTTCGGCATGAACCTGGTGTGGTTCGGGGTCGTGACGGTGGTCGCGGTCGAGATCGGCCTGCTCACGCCGCCATTCGGGCTCTCGGTGTTCGTGATCAAGAGCACGCTGAACGATCCCGGCATCTCGCTCGGCGACATATTTCGCGGCACGGCACCGTTCACGCTGATCATGTTCATCGTGCTGGTATTGCTCATCCTGTTTCCGCGCATCAGCCTGGTACTGCTCCCATGACGAACACCACCCCCAATCCGCTGGCCGGTTTCACGGTCGAGCGCGCGACCATCGGCACCGTGGGCCGGGACCTGCAGCGTCCGGAATGCATCCTGGCCGAGCCCAACGGCGACCTGTGGGCGGCCGACGCCCGCGGCGGCGTCACCCATATCGCGGCCGACGGCACACAGAGCTTTGTCGGGCAACGCGCCGACGCGCGTTTTGCAGGCGCGCACACCGATACGCCCGACGCCTTCGAGGCCAAGTTCACACAAGGAACCCTGCCCAACGGGCTGGCCTTTGCCGCCAACGGCGACATCCTGATCGCCAACTTCGGCACCGACCTGCTGGAGCGCATGACGCGCGGCGGCACCACCCGCACGCTGGCCGACCGGATCGACGGCCAGCCGATCGGCAAGGTCAACTTCGTGCTGCGCGACTCGCGCGACCGGATCTGGATCACGGTATCCACGCGCGTCAACCCGTGGACGAAGGCCGCCAGCAGCCGCGTGCGCGACGGTTACGTGGCGGTGATCGAGCCCGGGCGGTCCATGCGCGTGGTCGCCGAGGGGTTCTTTTTCACCAACGAGATCCGCCTGGATGCGCGCGAAGAGTGGCTGTACATCGTCGAGACCACCGGGCCGCACATCACGCGCATGCGCCTGGACGAGTCCGGCGGCGCCGGCGTGCGGCTGCACGGGCGCGAGGTGTTCGGGCCGGCGCACCTGGGCGGTTACCCGGACGGCATCGCCTTCGACGCCCATGGCAACCTGTGGTGCACGCTGGTCATGACCGACCAGCTGATCGCGCTGACCCCGGAGGGCGAGAAGTTGCTGCTGTTCGACGACGGCGATGTTTCGGCCAGCCGCAACCTGCTCGAAAAGATGGAGGCCGGCAGCGTGACGCCCGAGGACATGGCGCGTGCGCACGGCACGATCGCGCCGTGGATGGCCAGCATCACCTTCGGCGGACCCGACCTGCGCACGGTCTACCTGGGCAGCCTGCAGGGCACCACGATCCCGTTCTTCCGCTCGCCGGTTGCCGGCCTGCCAATGGTGCACTGGGCCGATAGTGCCGCACCCGGCAGCGCCGGGAGCTGAGTTTTCTCACCGATATTCACAGGAGTATTGCCATGCCCCGCACGATTGTCGACCTCTCGATCTTTCTCGAAAACGACGTGCTCAGCGACCCGCCGGCCTTCGCGCCGAAGATCGAATATTTCACACACGAAAACACCTTTGCACAGATCGAGCCCTTCTTCCCGGGCCTGAAGAAGCAGGACCTGCCCGACGGCGAAGGCTGGGCGGTGGAAACCGTGAGCCTGTCCACGCACAACGGCACCCACCTCGACGCGCCCTACCATTTCCACAGCACCATGAACAAGGCGCTGGGCCACCAGGAGCGCGCGATCGCGATCCACGAGGTGCCGCTGGACTGGTGTTTCCAGCCCGGCGTGAAGCTCGATTTCAGCCAGTTGCCCGACGGGTATGTGGTGACTGCCGCGGATGTCGAAGCCGAGCTCATGCGCATCGGCCACACGCTCGCGCCGCTGGAGATCGTGGTGGTCAATACCCGCGCCGGCAGGCGTTACGGCCAGCCCGACTACGTGGCCTCGGGTTGCGGCATGGGTTACGAGGCCACCATGTACCTGCTCGAGCGCGGTGTGCGCCTGACCGGCACCGACGCCTGGAGCTGGGACGCGCCGTTCGTGCACACGGCGCAGAAGTACGGCGCCACGCACGACGCGTCGCTGATCTGGGAAGGCCACAAGGCCGGGCGCGACATCGGTTATTGCCACCTCGAAAAGCTGCACAACCTCGAAGTGCTGCCACCGACCGGCTTCTACATCTCGTGTTTCCCGCACAAGATCCGCGGCGCCTCGGCCGGGTGGACACGCGCCGTGGCGATTTTCGACGACCGCTTGACGGCGCCATGACGCGAGGAGCCACCGCCCGTGCCACTGCCCACGCCCACGCTCGAACATGTTGCCGACCTGACGGTGCAGGTCGCCGCCCCGATCGAGGCCGGCGCCGTGACCGGGCTCAACAGCCGCGGCAGACGCCGCATCATCCCGATCACGGGCGGGCGCCTGGACGGCCCGCAACTGCAGGGCAGGGTATTGCCCGGTGGCGCCGACTTCCAGATCGTCGTGTCGGACACCTGCGCCGACCTCGACGCGCGTTACCTGATCGCGCTCGATGGCCCCCACCACGGAGAACACATCTTCGTGCAGAACCGCGCGCTGCGCCGCGGCAGCGCCGAGGACATCGCGCGCCTGGTGCGCGGCGAGCCGGTGGACCCGCGCGCGATCTATTTCCGCTGCGTGCCGAGCTTCGAGGTCTCCTGCGCCGCGCTGCAGTGGCTGACCCAGAGCGTGTTCATCGGCACCGGTGCGCGTTACCCCGACCGCGTGCTGATCAGCCTGTTTCGCGTCGGCTGAGCGCGGCCCCTATAGTGGGTGCTTCGCCTGAACCTGGAGCGACCATGCCAATCTGGAAAAAGCCGGTTTCGATCGAGACACTGACCAACATGCATATCGGAACCGCGGTCGCCCAGCTGGGCATCGAGTTCCTCGAAGTGGGGGACGACTTCATCCGCGCGCGCGTGCCGGTGGACCAGCGCACCATCCAGCCTTACGGGCTGCTGCACGGCGGCGTGTCCGTGGTGCTGGCCGAAACGCTCGGGTCGTGCGGCGCCGCGTCGGCAGCCCCCGAAGGTCACCGCTGCGTCGGGCTGGACATCAACGCCAACCACATCAAGGGCGCCACCAGCGGCTGGGTCACCGGCACCACGCGGCCGGTGCATATCGGGCGCACCACCCAGGTGTGGCACATCGACCTGCACAACGACGCGGGCGAGCTGACCTGTGTCTCGCGCATCACGATGGCGGTGCTGGCACCGCGCTGACGCGCCAGTCGTGGCCGGCGCTGGCGGCGGGCGTGCACCAGCGACCACCCGGGAACAGGCGGCCGGTCTGGCGATCCGGCGACAACACCGCAAGTGGAACAATCGCGGCTTCGACCGCCGGTACCACGCCGCGACGCCGGCAGTTGGCAGGCGCGCATTGGAGGGGCTTCAACAAATATGGCAATACATACCGTCCACACCGAATTTGGCGGCCAGCTGGTGATTCTCGGCTTTGGCTGCATCGGTCGCGGGGTGTTGCCATTGCTGCTGCGCCATATTGCCATCCGGCCTGAGCAGATTCGCATCATCACCGAGCATGAATCGCATCGCGCCGTTGCCGATGCCTGCCGCGTCGCGCTGCGCGCGCAGCCGGTCACGCGCGAGAATTACGACGCGGTGCTGCGCGAGGAATTGGGGCCGGGCGATTTTCTGCTCAATCTGTCGGTCAATGTGTCCAGCGTCGATCTCATAACCTGGTGCCAGCTGCATGGCGTGCTGTACCTCGACGCGTGTATCGAGGCCTGGGCCGGCGGTCATGTCGATGCCGCGCTGACACCGTCGCAGCGGTCGAACTACAGCCTGCGCGAGGCGGCGCTGGATTTGCGGCGCAGCGGCGGCGAGGCCACCACCGCCGTCCTTGCACATGGCGCCAATCCCGGCCTGGTTTCGCACTTCGTGAAGCAGGCACTGCTGGATCTGGCGGCGGCAACCGGCGCCGGCGACAACGAGCCGCGCGACCGCGCGCAATGGGCAGCGCTGGCGCGAGAGCTGGGGGTCAAGGTGATCCATGTCGCCGAGCGCGACACGCAGGTGTCGGCCACGCGCAAAACGGCGCTCGAGTTCGTCAACACCTGGTCGGCCCAGGGATTCATCGGCGAGGCATGCCAGCCTGCGGAACTGGGCTGGGGCTCGCACGAGCGCCATTTCCCGGTCGACGGACATCGCCACGAGCACGGTTGCGACGCGTCGATCTACCTGGAGCGGCCCGGCGCGGCCACGCGCGTGCGCAGCTGGACGCCGCTGGAGGGGCCTTACCACGGTTTCCTCATCACGCACGGCGAATCGATTTCGATCGCCGACACCCTGACCGTGCATGAAGGCGGGCAGGTCGTCTATCGGCCAACCGTGCATTACGCCTACCACCCCTGCGACGACGCGTTGCTGTCGCTGCAAGAACTCGCCGGCAAGGGCTGGCGAGCGCCGGGCAGGCGCCGCGAGCTCGGCCCCGAAGACATAGTCGGCGGCATGGACGAGCTCGGCGTGCTGCTCGCCGGCCACGCACGCAACGCCTATTGGTTCGGCTCGCGGCTGTCGATCGATGCGGCGCGCGCGTTGTGCCCGCTCAACAACGCAACCAGCCTGCAGACCGCGGCCGGCGTACTGGGCGGTGTGGTCTGGGCGATGCGCCACCGTCGGGCCGGCATCGTGGATCCCGACGACATCGACTTCCGCGCGGTGCTCGAGGTTGCGGCGCCGTATCTTGGCGACATGGTTGGCGTGTACAGCGACTGGACTCCGCTGGAAGGGCGGGGGGTGCTGTTTGCGGAAGAC
Source organism: Betaproteobacteria bacterium (assembly GCA_031381865.1). Lineage (GTDB taxonomy): Bacteria > Pseudomonadota > Gammaproteobacteria > Burkholderiales > Burkholderiaceae_C > CAISIP01. The sequence goes on from JANMYG010000293.1 coordinate 6,917, forward strand.
GTGGACAGCGCCGACCCGTGGCAGTTCAAGAACGTGCGGGTGTGACGCTGCCGCGGCCTTGCGCTGGTGCCGTCCTGGTTCGACGCGCCGGCCATCCACCGCCGGCGCAAGGCGCCATGCGGGGGCGGCGGTTGCGGCCGGCTCCTGCCGCCCCTCAGGCGGACCGGAACAGTGGCTCCAGGTCGCCCTGCCGCGCCAGGATCCTGGCCCTGGACTTTCCCTTGGGCAGGAAGTAGATCAGCCGTCCGCATTTTTGGTAACCGACCTCGAACACCGCCTTGTAGGTCGCCGGGCGGTCGACGCGCGCGAGCGTGAGGGCGCGGCGGATGCCACGCTGGCGCGCATGCTCGAGCATCGCCCCCAGAACCAGGGCATGCAGGCCCCTGCCGCGAAACTCCGGTGCCGTGATGGCGTCGGTGGTGTAGACCTCGCCGGGCAGCAGCCGCAGCGGTTGCTCGGGCAGCACATCGCCCCAGGAGAAGCAACTCCAGTTCACGTGCGCGATCACGCCGCCGATCGTGGCCAGCAGGCACAGTTCGCCGCGCCGCAGGCGGTCGAGGTAGAGCTCGCGCGTCTGGGCAGGATCACCCGGCGTCGGCGCCAGGTCGGCCAGGTACAGCCACGGGTCGGTGGCATACAGGCGGATGATGTCGTCGATGTCCGCCGGCGCAGCCTGTCGCAGCACCACGCCGACGATCGGCGGCACGGCCGGCAACTCGTGTTGCAGCGACAACTCGAGCAGGTCCTCGCAGCCTAGTTCGCCCCAGGGCGCGAGCGCGCGAGCCAGGAGTGGATAGAGGCGAGCCGTGATGTCCATTCGAGGTCCTTTCGATGCACCCCCATTCTGACGCCGGGCGGCCACCGGCGAGGCCCGCGCCTGCCCGGTCGCGCCGGCACCGCCTGCGCTATGATGACCGCACGACGACGAACGCGAACAAGCTTCACCGATGGGAGGCACCGGCATGGCGACCAACACAGCGCGCGGCGAGGGTCAGACCGGACACGATGCCACCCCGCAGATCCTGCTGCTCAATCCCGCCAACACGCCGGCCCGGCACAAGACTTTCGAACCCAACATCTATCCGAATCTGGGGCTGCTGACCCTGGGCACGTCGCTGCAGCATGCGCTGCGGCAGGGCAACATCGCCGCGCAGGTGCTCTACTACGACGGTGGATTGCTCGGCGAAGACTTCATCCGCGACTACATTGCGACCAACGCGCACCGCATCGCGCTGATCGGCTACAGCGCCTATACGCCGAACTACGGCGCGTGCGTCACCCTGGCGCGCCATGCAAAGGCCTGCAACGCCGGCATCGTCAACATCATCGGCAACGACCACTTTTCCGCGCTGTACGAGCAGATCATCCGGCGCCAGCAAGGCGTATTCGATTACGGCTTCTACGGCAACGACGTGGTCGAGGGTTTCACCGAGTTCGTGATCGGGCAATTGACCGGCGAGCTGCGCCTGCTGCGCACCTATCCCGGGCTGGTGTTTCGCGACCCGCTGTCTGCCAGCGGCGTCACGCGTTGCCCCGAGAACCCGGGCGAATTCGCGCGCCTGCCGCTGCCGGACTATTCGCTGCTCGATTCGCTGGTTCCCCATGCCGAGCAGTACCTGCGCGAACAGCAGGCCTTCTACGGCTACATGCGCGACGAGGGCCTGCGCACCACCGTCATCGACATCGCGCGCGGTTGCATCAAGTTCACCGGTGCGCGCAACGAGAGCGGCACGCCGCTCAATGCCTGCGACTTTTGCGGCATCATCCCCGGCAGCAAGGCCCTGATGGCGCAAAGCGCCGAGCGCGCCTGGCAAGTCATTCGCAACGCATTCGACCAGGGCTACAACTATCTGTTCGTCACCGCCGACGAGCTGCCCACCACCTTCTGGCCGCTGCTGCGCGACATGGCCGACCAGATGCCCGACTGGTACCTCGCCCTGGCGCCGGCGGATCGACCGCGCATGATGTGTTACGCCCGTGCCGACGCCTTTCGCGAACGCATGAAGGACCGCATCGACGTGCTCATGGACACGCTGCGTTTCGACCATTTCTTCGTCGGCCTGGATGGCTTTTCGTCCCTCTCGCTGCGCGCCATCAACAAGGGCATCAACCGCAATGCCAACGATTCGGACGACCTGCTCAAGCACAACCTGATCGCCTGCGCGGAGATCTCGCGCCGCGGCGGACGCCTGTCCGCCGGAGCCGTGATGACACACATCGGCGTCACGCCCGCGATGCTGGAGACGAACTTCCAGACCATGCGGGGCGTCATCGCGCAATACGCGCACCTGTTCATGGAACTCGACTTCGAACTGCTCGGACCGATACCGGGATCGCTGGCCTTCGACTACCTGCGACGCCCCGGCGCAGCCCGCGCCAGGGCGGACGTGCTGGGCCTGAACGTCGACGATCGGGTGCTCGAGGCGATGCACCTGAAGTACGCGGACGCCGACGATCTGGACCCGGTGGAGCTGACCGACGATTTCGTCCGCGCCTGCTGCCCGGACATCACGGTGGAGATGGCGCACGACTATTTGCGCAAGGTCCGCGAGTTGATGGAAGAACAAGGCATCGCCTTCGACAGCAACGGCATCGCCAGGGAAGTATCCGCATGATGCGGCGCGACCGGGGCCGCCGCGGCATCGGTCGGCCCGGTAACCGCGCCTTGGTGCCGCGCGACCTTTGGTGAACTGCCAGGGGCCTGCGTGAGCGCCACGCCCGGCGGTGCAAGCACCGCGCCGCCGACACCGGACCTCAATCACCCAGGAACAGCCGGCTCGTGTTGGGGTCGGACAACAACTGTGCTCCGGTACCGAAGGCAACCGGTTGTCCGGCCACCAGCACCGCGCCAAGGTCGGCGAATGCCAGCCCCTGGCGCACGTTTTGCTCCACCAGCAGGATCGACATGCCGTCGCGTCGCTGCAGTTCGCGCAACATCGCAAAAACCGCCTCGATCGCCTTGGGCTCCAGGCCGATCGAAGGTTCGTCGATCAACAGCAGCCCCGGCTGCAACATCAGCGCGCGGGCGATTTCGAGCTGGCGCCGTTCCCCGCCCGACAACACGCCGGCCCTGGCGCGGCGCCGCTCGGCGAGGGCCGGGTAGCGGTCCAGGATCTTCGCCACCGCGTCTCGGGCCTTGGCACGGGAGCCCAACAGGAAGGCGCCCAGCCCGAGGTTCTGCTCGACGCTCAGGTCGGGGAAGACAGAACTGCTCTGCAATACATAAGCAATGCCCAGGTCACCCAGACGCTGCGCCGAACCCAGGCCGGCCACGTCGACCCCGTCCACGTCGATTCGGCCCTGGTGCACGTCGGCAAGCCCGAATACCGCGTTGAGCACGGTCGACTTGCCGGCGCCGTTCGGGCCGACCAGGCACAACGAGCGCCCCGGCGCCAGCTCCAGGTCCACCCCGTGCAGGATTTCGGTGTGGCCGTATCCGGCGTGCAGCTTGCGGATGCTCAGCCGCGCCACGGGATCAGCCGGCATGCGCATACCGGTTCGCATCGAGGGCAGGTCGCGCGCGGTTCATCCCGGGCGCGGTGGATCTGTCAAGGCCACTGGTGGTGGAATTCATGCCGCACCCAGGTAGGCTTCCAGCACCCGTGCATCGCCGCGCACCTGCGCCGGCGTGCCGGACACGAGCAGGCGGCCGCGCACCACGCAATGGACTTCGTGCGCGAGGTCCATCACGACGCGCATGTTGTGCTCGATGATGAGCAGCGTGACGCCCATGTCCGCGTTGACCCGCTGCAGGTGCCCGACCAGCGTCGATATCAGTGCCGGGTTGACTCCCGCGGTGGGCTCGTCGAGCAGCAACATGCGCGGTTGCCCCATCAGCGCCATCGCCAGCTCCAGCAGCTTGCGCTGGCCATAGGACAACTCGCCCGCCAGTTGCTCCGATCGCTCCCCGAGGCCGACGAACGCCAGCAGTTCGGCGGCGCGCGCATGCTCCGCCCGGCGGGGCCGGGACAACATGGCCGCCAAACCCGCGCCGGCATGCGAGACGCTGGCCAGCATGTTCTGCGCGCAGTCCATCTTTTCGTACACCGCCGACTGCTGGAAGGTGCGAACCAGGCCGCTGCGCGCGATCCGGCACGGGTCTTGCCCCACCAGCGACCGGCCGTCGAACAACACATCGCCGGCATCGGGCGTGTACAGGCCAGTCACGAGATTGAACAGCGTCGTCTTGCCGGAGCCATTGGGCCCGATCAGCCCGGCAATCGCGCCAGGGCGAACACCGAAGGTGATGCCATCGTTGGCCACCACGCCACCGAACGACTTGCGCAGGCCACGCAGCTCAAGCAAGGCGTCGGAAGCCATGGCGGCGCAGCGCAGACCGGCCGTTGGGACCACGCCACATCGGAGGCGCGATTCCAGTCTGGCACGGGGGGCAGCCGGCGGTCGGGAAGTTATGATTTCGTGCATGCCAATCCAGATCCAGCGCGTCGGCCATGTCGTCCTCAACGTACGCGCGCTCGCACCTGCGGTCGCCTTCTACTGCGGCGTGCTGGGCTTGCGCGAAGTCGGGCGTTACCAGCACGACATGGTGTTCTTTTCTGCCACCGGCCAGAACCACCACGACCTGGCCGTGCGCGAGGTCGGCCCGCTGGCACGCGCGGCGGACGGGGATGCCGTGGGCCTGTGCCATGTCGCGCTCAAGATCGGCGATTCGCTGGACCTGCTGCGCCAGGCCAAGGCGGCGCTGGAAGTGGCCGGCGTGGCGATCCGGCGCATGGAGAACCATCGTGTCAGCCGCTCGATCTACCTTGCCGACCCCGACGGCAACGAAATCGAGCTCTATGTCGATGGCGACCCGCAAATCTGGAAGGACGACCCGGCCGCGGTGGCCACGGTCGAACCGCTGCGGCTGTGACCGGCCGGCGCGGCGCGGCGCGATGCCCGGGTGCGCGTACACGCGCATTCAGAGGCGCGCCGACGACATCGCCCGGGCTGCCGGCGCGTTGCGTGCAGTAGCCGCGCCCGCGGCGCGTGACGTGCTCGAAGGGGCCGGGCGCGCGACCATGCGCAACACCAGGTCCACGTAGTGCCCGGCGACGCTGGCGCCGCTCAGGCGCCCGCGCCGCTGAAACCAGTCGGACACACCGCTGCACATCATCAGGATCGCCGTGGCCGTGACACCGACGTCGGCGATCTCGAAGCATCCTTCCTTCACGCCGGCGGCCAGCAGCGCGCGCAGGACTTTCTCGTACTGGTCGCGCTGCATGACAACGTGCTCCAGCGACGCCTCGTCCAGGGCGCGCAGTTCGCTGTGGCTGATGAAGGCCTCATCCTGGCGGGCAACATGGAAATTCACATGGAATCGCACCGCCGCGCGCAGGCGCTGCTCGGCGCTGGTCTCGTTACCGATGGCCTTTTCGACACCGGCGAGCAGGTCGGCCATGGTGCAGTTGAACAGGTCGACCAGTATGTCGTGCTTGGACGGGTAGTGGTAGTACAGGCTGGCGGTTTCCATGTCCACCGCGCGCGCCAGGTCGCGCACCGAAGTTCCGTGGTACCCGCGTTTGCGAAACAGCGCTATCGCCGCCTGGCGGATCCGCTCGGCGCCACCCTGCGGGTCGCCCTGGATATTACGTTTGCCCATGCATGCCCTCTGTGTAGTGTGTCGCCCCGCCGCGCAGCAAATGGCCCGGCGTGGCACCGGTGCATACGCCGTTGTCGAACGTGACCCGCCCATTGACCAATATCCACCGGTAACCCTGCGCGCGCTGCACGCGCCGCCATTCGCCCCCCGGCAGGTCGTGCATTATCTCCACCGGCCCGGTGCCCAGAGTCTCCAGATCGTAGACCATCAGGTCCGCCGCCAAACCCTCGCGCAGCAGACCGCGGTCGACAAAACCACCGGCCCAGGCCGGCATGCCGCTGAGACGAAAATGCGCCTGCTCCAGTGTCAGGATGCCGGTGTCGCGCACCATCCAGGTCAGCAGGTCGGTCGGCCAGATGCCGGCGGTAAGGAACTTCATGTGCGCGCCACCGTCCGACAGGCCGGCCATGGTGTAGGGCGAGCCCATGACCTCGCGCGCGTGTTCGGGCAACAGGTTGAGCTTGGGCGTGCGCCATTCGGTGCGAAGGCCATCGGCGACCGACAGGTCGAGCATCGCATCGATCACGTGTTTGCCCTGCGCCGCGGCGACCTGCGCCAGCGTCTGGCCCTCGAAGTGCTTGAGTCCGCCGCCATGCACCACCGCCGCGGTGTACCGGCTGATTTCGATCTCGAACGGCAGGTTGGGGCGCGACTGCGTGAATATACCCGAGTCGTATTCGGCCTTCATCGCGCTGCGCACGACGGGGTCGGACAGCTTGGCCGTGCGTTCGGCCACCGTGCCCAGCGTCGCTTCGCGCCACACCGTGCTCTGATCGAACAGGTTCCAGTCGGCAAAGGTGAAAGTGACGGCGATGCGCACCGACGACGCCTGCCCGAAGATGCGGGCGCCGCGCGCATTGGCTTGCTCGAGCCACTTCAGCTGCGCGCGGAACACCTCGGGAAACTCGTCGTTGATGACGATCGCGTTGAACAGCAGCGGACGCCCGCTCTCGCGCGCCAGCCGCTCCTGGAACGCCATGTCGCGGCGCGCGCCCGCTTCGGCCTCGCCGCGCTCGGCCGTGACCTGCGTGTACTGGATGAAGCCGCGGTCGTGTTCGCCCAGCGCCCGGGCCAGCGCCAGGTAGAAATCGTCGTCGAGCAGGTCGGACACCATCGAGGTGCCGTCATGGTCGCGCTGGAACGAGGCCAGGCTCTGCGGCGGCTGGCGCTGCGACGACCAGCCCACCGCGCCAGCGTCCATGGCCTCGTGCAGCAGCCGCGTCACCTCGGCCATCTCGCGCGCATTCGGCTGGCGCGTCTTGGCCTGGTCCCAGTCGCCCATGACGTAGCTGGCCAGCGGCGTCACCGGAACCAGCTGCGACACGTTCACGCCCAGCGGCAGCCGCTGCAGATGGTCCATCCACTGGGGAAAGGTCTCCCAGCTGAAGTCCATCGTCTGCTGCATCGGCGCCATCGGGATCGCCTCGTTGCGCGTCATGCACAACATCGCGCGTTCGGCATCGCGGCGGCGCACCGGCGCGAAGCCGAAGCCGCAGTTGCCCAAGGTGACCGAAGTCACGCCGTGCCAGCCGTCGATCGTGCAATGCGGGTCCCAGTGGATCTGAGCGTCGTAGTGTGTGTGCAGGTCGATCGCGCCCGGCGCCACGATCAGGCCGCTTGCGTCCAGCACGGTCGAGGCGCTGAAGCGCCTGAGGTTGCCGATCCGGGCGATGCGGCCGTGCTTGATGCCGACGTCAGCGCGATAACTTGGCACGCCGGAGCCGTCGACGACGGTGCCGCC